>CALAEU010000088.1 GCA_937891215.1 uncultured Clostridia bacterium | reverse complement strand
TTTTTTCATATTTATGAAGAAGAACATCACGGAAAATGCCGTTTTCTCTGAACATATCCTGTGCTTCAAGATATGAACCATTTGTCCAGCGGAAAACTACTGCAACAATTTCATTGTCGCCTTCCACTAGATATTTAGTAATATCAAATTCATAAGAATTGTGTGAACCCTCACCGTACCCTACATGTTGACCATTAACATAAAGGTCAACTGAAGCCGCAACACCTAAAAATGTAATTATGAAGTTTTTGTTTACATCTTCAATTTTTACATTTTTTCTGTAAACACCGCAGGAAAAATCGTCTGGAAGTTCCGGTGGTTTTACACCTTGCTTTTCAGGAAGGCCTAAATAAACAGGGTCAAATGTATATGGACAATTTATGTATGCAGGGTTGTCGTAACCTGTTCTCTGCCAGGTACAAGGTACATTTATTTTATCAAAAGTGATTTTACTTGTGTCTAATTTTTCAGGGAGTTTAGATTTTTTCTTGTAATATTTAAAATCCCATTCACCTGAAAGAACAGTAACAATATCACTCTGATATCTTTCAAAATTATAGTCAATCTTTTTAGCATCCGCTTTTTTCTTGTGTGCAATAAAATATGCACGTGGGTCTAATCTGTTTACTGCAATTGTGTTAAAATCACAATGATTTGTCTTGTTAATTAAGTACTTCATAATGTTTCCTCACTTAATTCTTTTTATAACGAATCCATTTTATCACACATATTATTTATTTTCAATTTATTTGTAGAAATTTCAAAAAAATCTCGCATATTTATCTGTTTTGTGATAAAATGAATTCATTATCTCAAAAGGTGGTGAAGAAGTGACTGATTCTCAGGAAACAATAACCGGTGTAGTTGAAGAAATTACTTTTCAGAACGAGCAGAATGGTTTTACTGTTCTCGATTTTTCGGCTGGTGATGAATTATTTACGGCAGTTGGTGTTATGCCTGGAATTACCGCTGGTGAAACTGTTTCTTTAACAGGTAATTTTGTTATGCACCCCACCTTTGGCAGACAGTTAAAAGTCACCGCCTTTACAAGAACTTTGCCCGAAACAAGTGAGCAGATTATAAAATATCTTTCGTCAGGTGTTATAAGGGGTATAGGCCCTAAAAAAGCACTTTTAATTGTTGAAACTTTTGGTACAGATACACTTAATGTTATTGAAGAAACACCTGAAAGACTTGCAGAACTCAAAGGTATTTCTCTTGAACAGGCAAAAAACATAGGTGAAGAATTCAAAAAACAATACGCAATGAGAACTGTTATGTTGGGTCTTGAAAAATATGGCTTAACACCTAATGAATGTGTTCGTATATATAAAAAACTCGGCATAGGTTCTGTTGAAATGGTTAAAGAAAATCCTTATTGCCTCTGCTCTTTAGGTATTGGTATTTCTTTTGAAAAAGCAGAAGTTATAGAGAGTAAATTAGAAGAAAAGCCTGTACCTGAACACAGAATAAAAGAAGGTATTCTTCATGTTATGCGACACAATCGTAATTCTCGTGGGCACACTTGTATTCCAAGAGAAAAACTTTTAAAACCATGTGCAGATTTACTTTCTACCAATGAAGATACAATTGACATCACAATTGATTCTTTGGTTTCGGTAGCGCAACTTAAAACATATATAATTGATGGTACTGAATTCGTATTTTTACCCTCATCTTACAGAGATGAAAAACGAATTGCAGAAAGAATGAGCGTTGTTGCAAAATTTCCGCCACCGAGAATGAGCACACTTGCTAAAACCATTGACGATATTGAATACGAAAATGATATTAAATACGAAGAATTGCAGAGAATGGCAATTGCTACCGCCGCAAACAAAGGACTTTTAATTTTAACAGGTGGTCCCGGTACTGGTAAAACCACTGCAATAAAAGGTATTATAAAAGTATTTGAGAAACAACAACTCGACATTGCACTCGCTGCCCCTACAGGCAGAGCAGCAAAAAGAATGACTGAATTAACAGGCAGAGAAGCGAAGACTATTCACAGACTTTTAGAAGTTGAGTGGGATGAAGATGACCGTCCTGTTTTCAGACGCGACACTAAAAATCCGCTTGACTGTAATGCTCTTATTTTAGACGAACTTTCAATGGTGGATATTTCTCTCTTTGCAAGTCTTTTAGATGCTCTTCCTCTTGGTTGCAGACTTATTTTAGTTGGTGACTCTGACCAGTTGCCACCAGTAGGAGCCGGAAATGTATTACACGATTTAATTAAAGCAGAAGTGTTACCTGTTATTGAACTTAACAAAGTTTTCCGTCAGGCTATGGAAAGCAAAATAGTAAGTAACGCTCACAAAATTGTGCGTGGTGAAATGCCCGACTTAAAAAATGACAACAAAGATTTTTTCCATATGGAAAGACAGTCAACATTTTTAGCCTCCCAGACTGTCGCAGAACTTTGTGCTGAGAGACTAAAAAAAGCATATGGTTGGGATCCTCTTTCAGATATTCAGGTAATCTGTCCGTCTAAAAAAGGTGAAACTGGTACTGTAAACTTAAATAAAATTTTACAGAGCGTTTTAAATCCGAAAAATGATAATAAACACGAAGTAATTGTTGCAGGGCAGTTATTCCGCGAGGGTGACAAAGTAATGCAGACCAAAAACAATTATAATATTGAATGGGAAAGCGAAAACGAAAAAGGTAACGGAATTTTCAATGGCGACATTGGAATTTTAGAAAAAATCAATACTCAGAACGGACTTGTAACAATAAATTTTGACGGACGAATTGCTGAACTCGCCGCAGAAAATTTAGGCGAACTCGACTTGTCGTACGCTATAACTGTACATAAAAGTCAAGGTAGCGAATTCAAAGCAGTTATTATGCCTGTAATTGGTGTTGTTCCTGAACTTTCTTACCGCAATCTTTTATACACCGCAGTTACAAGAGCGAAAGATATGTTAATTACAATTGGCTCTGCCGATTTAGTTTACAAAATGACTGAAAATGATAAAAAATCAAAGCGTTACTCTGCATTATCTCACTTTTTAAAGGCTGAATTTTAATGGATACACACGAATTAAAAGATTTTTTAGTTGCATTTTTATTTCCCAACAGATGTCGCTACTGCACCTGTATAATAAAGCACAACGAAGAAATTTGTCAGAAATGTGAGGACAATCTTCACGAAATAACTGGCGAAATATGTTTTAAATGCGGTTGCAGTAAAGAAGATTGCACCTGTAAAAATCATAAATCATATTACGAAGCAATTTCTGCTCCTCTTTATTATGAAGGCACTGCAAGTAATTCTATAAAACTTTTAAAATTCCGTAAGAAAACTGAAGTTACTGACATTTTAGCAGAGCAGATGGCAAAATGTTACATTAACAATCTCTCAGAGTATTCTGTAGATTTAGTAACATTCGTGCCAATGCACAAGAAAAAGCAAAAAGAACGCGGATTCAATCAGGCGGAGCTACTCACACGAAAAATGTGCGATATTTTAGAATTACCCTGTGAAAATTTGCTTTCTAAAACTTATGAAACAGGCGACCAGCATTTTCTTGACGAAAATTTAAGAAAAGGCAATCTGCTCGGTGTATTTTCAGTAAACCCCGAAATTGATATTCTCGACAAAAGAATATTGCTTTGTGACGATATAAAGACAACTGGTACAACTCTCGATGAATGTGCAAAAACGCTTTTAATTGCGGGGGCTTCGGATGTAATTTGCCTTACTTGTGCGATTACTAAGAAAAAAGTATCAGGGGATCAGAAAACAGAAATTAGTAATTAGATAAAATCAATCAAGTTCTATCATTTTTCGTAAACTAAAAATGATAGAACTTGATTATTTGTGCCATTACCCCATACATCTGTTTTATAAACCATTACAAGCACGACACCCGTAATTACAAGCACCGCACAAATGACAGGAGTAATAAATTTCATATATTTCTTCAAAAAATACTCCTCTATATAACTGATTTTATTCTTTCTATTGCTTCTTCCAGCACGGATGCAGGGCAAGCAATATTCATTCTCATAAAGCCCTCGCCACATTCACCAAATGTAACACCATTATGAAGCCACACGCCTGCTTTTTTCAAGAATAAATCATTAAGTTCATCTGCACTTAAATTTAATTTTCGGCAATCAAGCCACGCAAGATATGTACCGTCCATATTAAGTGCGGTTATTTTATAATCTTCAGGGAATGCTTTTTGCAAAATCTCAGCATTTCTTTTTAAATACTTTAGTAAACCTTCAAGCCACTCCTCTGAATCTTTATAAGCCGCTTTTGTTACTTCAATTGACATAATATTAAGTTCGTGATAACAGGTTGCTGTGCGTTCTTTCAATATTTTTTCTTTTATATCTTTATCCGGTATAATAATATTTGAAGCCTGAATACCTGCTATATTAAATGTTTTTGATGGTGCCACACAGGTTACTGTTTTCATTTTCATTTCATCTGAAAGTGTAGAAATTGGAATATGTTTTGCACCTTCAAAAATAAAGTCAGAATGAATTTCATCTGAAATTATATAAACATTATGTTTTAAGCATATTTCCGCAATTCTTATAAGTTCATCTTTTGTCCACACCCTACCCACAGGGTTATGTGGTGAACACAACAAAAAGACTTTTACTTTTTCTTTAATAATTTTATCTTCGAAATCTTTAAAATTGATTTCATATCTACCATTATTTAAAACGAGTTCATTCACTACTAATTTACGATTATTATTTATAACAACATTACTGAAAGGATAATAAACAGGCTGAGAAATTAAAACTGCATCATTTTCTTTTGTGAGTGCACGAATAGCCATAGTAACACCAAACATAACACCCGGCATAGTCAAAAGCTCGTCTTTTTCTATTTGCCAACCCATTCTGCGATTATACCAGTCTATAACAAGTTCTTTGTATTCATCATTTATTTCACCGTAGCCATAAATTCCGTGCTCAGCCGTTCTTTTAAGTGCTTCTGTAATTGCTGGTGATGATTTAAAATCCATATCTGCAATCCACATCGGAATTACCGGCATTTTTTCCGCTTCTGGTAAGTTCGTATATTTTATAGCACTTGACTTTGTTCTGTCGTGTATTTCATCAAAAAAAGAAAAACCAAACATATTACATACCTCCAGGAATTATATGAATAATATAACATTATTAGATATCACTTTACAAGTGTAATATTGAAAAGAATTTAAATTTATGGTAATATAATTCACGGTGATTAGAATGAAGACATTTTTATTTCAAGGCGATTCAATAACAGACGCTGGCAGAGATGATGAAAATCAGGACAATTTCGGTTTAGGTTGTGGCTATGCTTTTCTTTTAGCTTCTGATATTGAAAAAAACAGAAAAGGCGAAATTAAATTTTTAAATCGTGGTAAAAGCGGTGACAGAATCACTGATGTTTATGCAAGAATAAAAGAAGATATAATAAACATAAAACCTGACTATATGTCAATTCTTATAGGTGTTAATGATGTTTCTCACGAGCTTACACAAGGTTGTGGAGTTACGCCACAGAAATTCAATAAAATTTATAATATGCTTATTGAAGAAATCAAAGAAGCATTACCTGAAATTAAAATTATAATTTTAGAACCATTTGTTTTAAAAGGCTCTGCTACAAATAATTTGTGGGAACAATTTAATTACGAAGTGAGAAAACTTGCAGTAATTTCTGAACAGGTTGCAAAACAGTATAATTTTAAATTTGTACCACTTCAGAACAAGTTTGATGACGCATCTTCTGATGGTGATACAAGATACTGGTCAGTTGACGGAATTCACCCGACTTCTGCAGGGCATCAGATAATTAAAGAAGAATTGCAAAAGGTTATTGAAGAAATAATTTAAAAATTCCTCTGAAAGGATTTTTATAATGAAAGAAAAAACATCTTTAGTTTTTACTGGTGATATTGGTTTTGACCGTTATATGTATGGCAAATGGGATGATGAAAATTTAATTTCTTCAGAAGTTTTAGATTTTCTTCACAGTGCAGACCATGTTATTACTAATGTTGAAGGTCCTGTTGCAGAAGTAGAGCAGAACACTACAAAAGATGGTGTCCAGCAACTTTTACACACAATTGACCCGAAAGCGTTAAAAGTTTTAAGAAATATGAAAGCGGATATATGGAACATCTGCAACAATCATATAATGGATGCAAAAGAATATGGCATAAAAAGAACTCTGGAATTTGCAAAGCAAGAGAATGCGCAGACAATTGGTGCAGGAATGAACATAGAAGAAGCACGAAAACCTGTTCTTTTAGATGAAGCAGGTGGAATTGGTATGTTTGGTGTAGGCTACCAGCGTGCTTGCAGAAAGGCAGACGAAACCACACCTGGCTGTTACAGTTGGAGTGATTTAGACTCAATTCAAAAATCAATTGACGAAATAAAATCCAAATGCCGTT
>CALAEU010000087.1 GCA_937891215.1 uncultured Clostridia bacterium | reverse complement strand
CATTTTTGTGTGCTTCGTCAGTTTCAGGTGTGTGGTGGAAAATTAAGCAATCGGGGAGCATTGGTCTTATAAAGTCTTTGTAAATATCTGTACTGTGTTTTACAAATTCTAAAAGCTCCTCGTTTATTTCAGTTTCCATTGGCGCAATTACGTTAAGTGACATGTGACCGAGCATTGTGTTTCTTAACTGTAAATCGAGTGAACCGTGCTCGTGGCAACCCATTCCTGCAAAAAGTCTGTCAACTCTTTCGGGTGGTAAGCACATTGTCATTCCATTTGTTATGTAAATTGATTTTGGCGCTCTCTGACAATCCGAAACCCAGGTATGATTAAAATATTTCATCTGACCTAAATCACATCTGCCACCGCCACCTGCACAGTTTTCAAAAATGACTTCTGGGAATTTCTTTTTTAAATTCTCATACATTTTATAAACTCTGTAAAAATGCTTTAAGGTAAGACATTCTTTAGTACCTGTACCTGTGTCTCGTATATTAAAATAATCGCGGTAAGAGGTGTTGTAGTCAACTCTTAATAAATCAAGTTTATATTCAGTTATAACTCTTTCGAGTTCGCTTTCACACCACATAGCCGCTTCTTCATTTGTAAAATCTATAAATCTGTCGGTTTGCTCATTAAAGGCATTATAAGAACGCCAGTCTGGTTTGTTTTTAAACTCTGGGCAAAGCTTACCAAGTGATTCAACATCCATCCAAAGACCGAATTTTAAACCTTGTTTGTGGCAATAGTCTGCAATTTCTGTAATTCCGTTAGGGTAGAGTTCTTTGTCAGGAATATTAAGTCCGTTGTAGTTGCCCCATTCTACCTGTTTACCTTTCGGACACACCCAACCAGCGTCAATTATAAAGATTTCGCCACCCATTTTTTTGAATTGGTCTATGTAATCTTTACAGATTTTTTCACCCATATCAAGGTGCTCTGCACCCATTCCACAACCAATTAAAAGGTTTACAGGGTTAATTTCAGGAGCATTTAAAACAGATTTTCTTATGTGAGAATGTAATTCATTAATTGCGGTGTCAAGGTCGCCTTGTACCAATCCAAATTGAATCTCAGGAGATTTAAAAATTTCGTGTGGTTCAATTATGTATAATGGTTTGTGACCTGTAATTTCTGCCTTGAATGAAAGGTGACAGTCGGTGTTATTCTGTCCGTTCAAATCAAATGTAAAACGACAACCACCACTGTAACTAAACTGCGAAACATATATTTTGCCAGTAACATTGTTTCTTAAAAACACTACTGGCTGACGGAATCGGTCGCGGTTGAATCTTGTATCAATTGAAGTGGTAACTGCACTTAATTTATGCCAGTTAAAAAGACCCTCTTCGCCCCATTTGTCACTATCAAAATAACCTATAGAATAAATCTCATCTGTATTTATATTTGAAGAAAAACACTTTTCTCTGTCAAATGTTTCAAGTCCGCCAGAAACAAGACTTAATCTGTTTAAATTAAGATTGTTATTGGAAAGATTTTCAATTTCTAAATATCTTGAAAATACATTTGTACCATCTAAAAGAGTATGTATTTTAATTTTTATCGGCTTGATATTGCTTTTTAAAGTTAAAATGCTTTCAATATTATTATCATTTTTTATAGTTTCAGAATCAATAAATTCTAAATCAAAATCGACACTTTGACCATCAATTTCTATATTAAAGGCAAAAGGTTCGTTAAAATCATTTTTATTAAGTCTTGTCGGAAAACTCATTAAAACATTTAAAGGGTAACCCGCACTGTTGTAACCTGAAGAAATTAAAGCACCATTAAAAAAAGTTTCTTCGTAAACTAAAGTGCCACTTCTATAAGAAATGACTTGTTCGTTTTGATTTTTATTTATCGAAATATTAAAAAAATCGTGATTTGATAGCATATAGACACCCCTTTAAGTATGTTTTGATTATAACAAAACAGAAAAATTTTTTCAATAATACACGGGATATTATATAAAACAAAAAACTACAATATTTGACAATATATGGTAAAAATGTTATTATTTTATATAATATTGTGGTTAAAGGTGAGTTTTGTGATTAGTCGTGCAGAAATGGAACTGATTTCTAAAAATTACTATAAAGATGTTTTCAAATTTTGCTTTTCAAGATTAAATGAAGATGATGCAAAAGATGTTACACAAGAAGTATTTGTGACTTTACAAGAGAAAAAAGAAAAGTTAAAATATGGTGATGGTATTAAATACTGGCTTTTAGATGTTGCTAGTAAAAAGATTTATGAAGAATACAGAGCTAAACAGAAAAATTATTATGATGAATTGGCAGAAGGTGATTTGACAGTAGATAGTATTGAATCACTTTTTGAAGAAAATCAGTATTCAGATGAAAAGATTCAGCAGTTGAAACAACTTATTCTCAGTAAATTAAAGGAAGAAGAGTTCACGCTTTACATAAAAGCTGTTAATGAGCACAAGGGCTATAAACAAATAGCAGAAGAAATGGGTCTTTCATACGATGCAGCAAAAGCTCGATTTACCAGATTAAGAAAAAAGTTAAAACGTGCAGCAAAACTCGCAACAACACCAGTAGGTTTACTAATTTTGAAGTTGTTTTTTTAGTGGTTTTTCACAAACTTAAAAATTTTTAAAAAAAATTGCGCCCCTTTTTACATATTTCGTCATATATGTATAGAAGGGGTGAAATTTTTGTTTTTTATTTATCAGCAGTCAACTGATTTTGGTGACAAATAAATAAAGCCTGTCGTCAAAAAAATATGGAAAGGAGAGAACTTTATAATGGAAAATGTAAATGATAAAAACAGAAAGCTAATAAAAGCGTTAGAGTTAATAGGAGATTACGAATTAATGAAACCTATTGACAAAATTGACGGTGATTTAATTGACGCTACTGTTGACTGGTCATTGCGTTTACAGAATAAAGATATAACTCTGAGTACAGAAGAAATTGAAAAAATGGTCAGTATGATACCTTTTAAAAATACAGATGAGCTGGATGAAACTAACGGGGAAGCTCTTAATCAAAGAAAGGTATTGAAGAAAAATAAGGTCTTGTTTATTGCTGCTGTTATAACAATTCTTGTAACACTCCTCACAATAGTTTCTGTTGCATTTGAGTGGAATATTTTCGAAGAGCTCAAAAACAGATTTGGCAAAGTTGCCAATACACCTGTTAATGAAGAAATGGTTGTTGATGGTATAACTGTTGTTATGCATGGTGAGTATCGTGATTATACTGATATTGAAGAAGCTTTGAAAAGTGAAAATATTAACGTTCTATATCCAACTGAATTACCTGATGGCATTATTCTAGAAAAAGTAGTTTTTTATCAAGAAAATGGCTATAATAAAATTGCTTATATTTTAAATGATGAGAATATAACAATAGAATTATTTTTGAGTGAAGATATTCATAGTATTATTGGTGATTTGGATTTCGAAAAACATTTATTGGGTAAATATGAATGCTATATATGTGATATGAAGGATATAATACATACAGAGGTGTGTTTTATATATGATAATAATGTTTATTTAGTTAGTGGAAAGAATAAACAAGCACTTATAGAAATAATTAAAAACTTAAAGGAATTAGAGTGATGAAAATTAAGAGTTTATTTGCAGTGTTGCTTGCAGTCTCTTTATTGGTCTCTGCTTTT
>CALAEU010000086.1 GCA_937891215.1 uncultured Clostridia bacterium | reverse complement strand
CCATTACCAAGACCTATAAGGAATAAGCCAAGAACAGCAAAAACATTAGGTAAAGGAAGAAGCATAATAACAATTGCCGGTGCAAGAATTACACAACCTATAAAAATACGTTTCCACGTTTTAATTTTATTTGCAAGTAAACCTGAAACAAAACGACCTATAGACATTCCAACATAATATATAGTAAGTGCGAGTGCACCGTGCTCTATATTAAAACTTTTTTCTTCTACTAAATATGTACATCCCCATACTCCGCAAGCGTATTCTATTGCATTAGTAGCAAGCATTATTACCCACACTTGTCTTACTTCTGATTTTTTAATCATTTCTGCAATTGAAAGATTTACACCAGTTTCTTCGTCAGTTTCTTCTGCTGAAGTAGTCTTTTTCCATAAAGGAATTGAAAAAATCAACAATAAAGCTATGGCAAACTGAACATAAAACGCATAGCGATAACCACCACGCCAACCTACATTAGCAAATGCCTTTGACATAATGTAAGGACTTAAGGATACACCCACACCATAAAAACAATGCAAAAAATTCATATGACTTGCTTTGCAGTGAAGTGCAACGAAATTATTAAGACCTGAATCAATTGCACCAGCACCAAGTCCCAAAATAATTGCTAAAGGTATCATAAACCAAAAGGATGGTGCTACAGAAAAACCAAACAAAGAAAGTGCAGTCATAGCAGTACTGAAAGCAGTAACCTTTGCTGTACCCAATTTATTGAGAATTCTTGTGCTAAACATACTTGAAAGCACAGTACAACCTGAAATTAAAAATGTGAGAATACTCACCATTTCTACAGGAATACTTAGTTCTGTATGAATAACAGGCCAGGCAGAGCCGATAAGTGAATCTGGAACGCCAAGACCAATAAAAGCAATATATATTATAACGAGAAGTATTGTTGTCACTATAAACACCTCAATAAAAAATCGGTTCTCTAATTATACAACAGTTATTTTATTTGTCAAACGAAAAACAAGAAAAAACGCAACCGAGTGGTCGCGTTTTTTGTCTTGTTTTTAACTTTATGATTCAATCGTAATTCGTACTTCACCATTTGAGATGATTGTGAGAGTAAGAGTACCATCAGAATTCCATTTGGTATTCATTTTTGCACCATTTGAGCCTGTTGCGGTGACGGTTGGTTCTGTTTCAAATCCCGAAAGTTCAATAACCGATGTTCTGAAATCTTTCGGGTTATCCATTCTTTCGCCTCGTGCATAAGCTCTCATAAACTGGTCTTCGTTCTCCTGCCCTGACATAATCAAATCTGCATTAAGGCGGAGATTACACATATCAATTTCTATTTTTTCTTTATCTTCGTTTATGATTGCGTAGGTGTGAGCAACGAATTCTGTATTGATTTTCTTTCCACTCTTCAGTGTGTAGCTTACGGTCTGCTCACTGTCAATTGTCTTATTTTCGTTGCTGTTGAAAATATAGACATAATCGTTTATATCGAACAGTACGCCATTGCCTTTGTAGGTTTCTTTGTAATGCTCGTTGAAGAACTCTACTTTTTTAGAATTGATGAAAAGGAATTTGAATAAATATGAGTAATCATCAAGAATTTCGCTATTTGGGAGGATTTTTTCAGGTTCAGAATATAGCGGAAGAATCGGGACTATAAAATATCTGCCGGTTGATGGCACCCAGGTTTTTGTGCAGTCGAAATAGATATTATTTATTTTCTCCTGAAACCAGGTGTATGTGTCGCAGTAAAGCCCTTGAAGAAGATGCGCGTCGTTACCGCTTAATGCCGGTGAGCGAGTAGGTTTAGTCATTTTATAAGCTACTTTAATATTCTCTTTTACTTCATCTTTAGATGGAACTGAACCGATCAGAATCATCTGATAAATCGGGTAAAGAACATCATAGAATGTAGGTGTAAGAATAACTTCACCATCAACAAAGTGGTAAAGACCGCCTCTTGAGTACATACCCTCGATTGCATAAACAGTTGCACCGCCGACCATATCTGCAATCATATCTATACCGAAGAGTGCAGGCGGATATTTTACTGTTGTAAGCGGGTCGGGCTCATTAGGGTGAACACCCAAATCATCATATTCAATAAAGCCTTCTTCATACCAGAGGAAGTTTTCTAAGTTTACACCCCAGTTTCCACATACATCATCAAGCCAACAACCAAGAATATTTGACTGACTTGCAAAATGTCTGCCGTGACCGTTGTGTTTATCCATAATTACTATATTCTCGGTGTTGCTTTTGAGAAGATTATAAAGTTCTTCATCCTTTAAAATCTGGTTTATGTAATTTGCTTTTTTGTAGTAGATATATTCCATATCCTGCCAGATAAACAAACCGCCATTTTCAGCACACGCACTAATGCAAGACTTGAGTCTTTTAAGAATATTTTTGTTTACGCCTTCATCTACCGTAACAGTATCGTAAGCGAGTTTTTCGTTTGTTACACCATTTGTTGAAAGTTCCACCTGAACAAAGCCCATAAGGGATTTATGTTCTTTAAACACTTGTGAAAGTTCTTCTTTAGTGAATGGGTCACGCTTTTTGTTTGTGCTGTAGCACTCTGACTGGCAGACAATCGGCACACCCTCTTTATCTGTAATTGTGAGAAGCTCATCCCAGAATTCAAGCTGTCTTGCAGGTGTCATATCGGTTGTGCCCTCGTCAATATAAATAACCGCAAAGTTTCTTATATCCTCCGGTAATGCGTTATATGTTTTAATTGCATATTCTGCAAATGCCTCGCCAGTTTGCGGACCATTCCATATAGGACAGTTTCTTATCATAAACAGTGGGTTTTCTTCATCTACATAAAGACGAAGTCCGTCAACCTGTTTGCGTGTTCTTAACTTTAAAGGTTTATCTGTTTTTGTGGGTAAAACCTCAAATTCAGTAGCTTCTACGCTCTTTTCAGGTTCGCCTGTTGCCACAACCTCAAAGGATATTGCAAATAACATTGTTAATGCAAGAAGCATACAGAGTATTCTTTTCATAAAAACTCACTCCATTTTCAGAATTAACATTATTTTACAATAAAAAGATGATTGTGTCAAAGAGAATTTACACATTGGCTTGGTGTTAAGAGATGATTGACATTAAACACCACCCACCAGAATTGGTGGGTGGTGTGGCTTTATGCTGCGGTAATGGTGTTGTGCATAATGTTTACGATTTCTGTAAGGATTGGGATATTGGTTCCGAACAGTGTTGAGAAATCGTAATTGTCAAATGGCGATTTTTCAACTAAATCTTTTTTCTCTATATCGCCATTTTCACGCACATAATCAATTATAGCTTTTATGAATTCCTGTTGTTGTGAATTAAGGGTGTTATCATTCAGGAACTTGCCGAATTTTTCGTTTATTACATCCTGAGCAATACCCACAATAGAACGAATGAAAGCCGCAAGATTATCAATATCAGTTGCCTTTTCATATTCTTCTTTTGTGCCGAGTTCTTCCCAGAGAATTCTTTCAAGTTCTTTTAAATCATCAGAATTGATAGGCTCAAGATTACGAATTTTTAATATTGTCGGGTTGTCTGAATTCTTAGCAAGGTAATCAACAACCTTTTCTTTATAAGTTCTTATATCTATTAAGGTTTCGCCCTTGAAATTGCCCGGCATAATCTCGTCTGGTGTATCAATTTTGATAGGGTCGATTTTATTATTAATATACTTCATAAGGTCGCGAATTTCTTCACGACATTTTTCTAGTTTACTTACCTTTGGAATATTTTCCCAGAACTCAGTTCCTGCAAGAATCTGAAGTGTTTCTGCATTTTCTTTTACGCCCTCAATTGTTGAATGGTCAAGAAGTATTCTTGCAGCCTTTCTCACCTGACCTACAGATTGTAGTGCTTCATTTATGTTTCCGTTAGCTAAAACAGAAAGTTCAATATTGAACATTTTCAAATCAAAAGCTAATGCTTTTTTATCTTCTTCAATATCGCTGTCAATAAGTTTTGAAATGTGAAGTTCCATTTCTTTTGCATCAAGAATAGAAATTGCTTGCCAGCGTTCTTCATCACAGAATTTGTCAACATAAGCCATTTCGCTTCTTACTGAAATACGGAAAGAATTTTTCTTGATTTCACAAACTTTATTGAAAAGTTCAGGTTTTAGTTTATCGTAAAAAGCCTTATGCTCTGTGTCATTCTGATGTTCAATTTTCTGAAGTTCAACCAATAAATTAAGTTTTAAATCAAACAATCTCTGAGTTATTGATTTTGAGTTAATATTTTCAGCTCCATCAACATTAAGATTAAAATATTCAAAGTTACCGCAATAATCAAAAATCAAAAAATGGTCTTTGTCTTTACCATCAATAAGACCTTCACAAAGACGAGTACCGCGACCAATCATTTGAACAAACTTAATTTTTGATTTTACAGGTTTGAAAAACACAAGGTTAAGAACACTCGGAACATCTATACCAGTGTCAAGCATATCTACAGAAACAGCTATACGGAAGTTGTCATCTGTTTCAAATTTCTTTATAAGCTCACCTGCACCTTTAACCTGATTATCTATAAGTTGGCAATAATCTTCACCATATTGTGGGTAAAGTTTTTTAAACGCCTGAACTATGAGAACAGCGTGCTTGTGGTTATAAGCAAAAATAATTGTTTTACCTATTTTCTGCCCATAATCTACCTTTAAGCCCATATTCATAAGTTCATCTAAAACGCGTTCACAAGTGTTAACATTATAGAAAATTTTAAATAATGTTTCTTTTGGTATAACAAAATCGGGCTCCACTTCATCAACAAAAACAGTTTCAACCTGCTCTTTGTCTTCCTGACTTAAATCGCTGTATTTTACACCCTCACTTAATAATTTTGTTGTTCTGCTCTCAACCTTGTACGGAACAAGATAATGGTCTTTTACACCATCTTCAAGCGAATATGAAAAGTTAGGTTCACCATTTTCACAGTTAAAAAGCTGATAAGTATTAGCGTCAACTTCATCTTTTGGTGTTGCAGTAAGACCAACAAGTAAACAATCAAAATAATTAAAGATTGAACCATATTTATTAAAAACAGAACGGTGTGCTTCATCAACAATAATAAGGTCAAAATGAGCTGATGAAAATTCTTTGTTTTCAGCATCAATATAATTTATCATTGTCTGGTGAGTTGAAAAAGTAATTCTTGCATTAGGCTCGTTAGCAAGTTTTTTGTCAGAAAGCACACAGTAACTCATATCTTTTAAAATCTTCTGGAAATTACCAAACGCCTGAGAAACAAGGCTTGTACGGTCTGCTAAAAACAAAACATTTTTTATCCATTTGTTACGAGCAAGAATTTCAACAAGAGAAATTGAAACTCTTGTTTTACCTGTACCGGTTGCCATAACAATAAGACCTCTGCGGTGCAAATTATTAAAGCGTTCACAAATATTTGTTATAGCCATTTTCTGATATGGTCTGCCTGAAATATCGTCACGAATCTGTAAATCTGTTATATCTTTTCTTTCGCGCTTCTGAAGCATATATTGAAGTTCTTCTGCAGTGTGAAAAGCCATAACTTTACGGGATGGGTATAAACCATCTATTATGTAAATTTCGTAACCATTAGTGTAATAAAGCACAGGAACATAACCATATTGCTTTTTCATACACTCGCCATAAGTTTTAACTTGTTCTACGCCGACAAGTGCTTCAACACTTGTCTTTTTTGCTTCAATAATTGCAAGAGGTTTACCATCTTTACCATAAAGCACATAGTCACAAAAACCAATACCAGAAGCGTTAGGCATATCTTTCACAGGGATTTCACAGCAAGCCTTGTCAGGCATTACAATTCCGCTTGTAACCTTTGTTCCGTCAGGTAAAACAGTAACAGAATCAGGCTTAATAACTTCCCAACCAACCTCTGACAAATATGAATCAATATAAATTCTGCGTGTTTCTGCCTCGCTCATATAAGCAGGCATTACAAACTCGGTTGTTTCTGCTGGTTTTTCAAACTTTACATAAACAAAACGACAGAAAAGTTCAAGATTTGATAACGCAAGAAGTGCATATTTCTTTTTAATATTTTTGTCGTGCTCTGCATTCATTCCGAGTTTACGGATAAAATGAACAGACTCAATAAGTTCACTGTTATTAACAAAATCAATTACAGTTTTATTATCTATAAGCTCAAGTAATGTTGCAGTTTCAAGCATTTTTACATTACGCTTTTTATAAATCAGTTTTATAATCTCCCAGAGTGCAGCACGACAATTTATAGCAATATCAACTGGTGCTTTAGCATTTTCAGCTAAAACACAGGCGTTATGTATTGCACTATATTCATTTTCAGTTGAAATGAAATCAAAGTTGGTCATGGAGATACCTCCTGTAAAATCTTAAACAACTCATCTAGTTTATAAGACATTTGCTCAAGTGTATTTTTTACTGATGAAATATACTCTTTGGCAAAGTCTTTTGAATATGTTAGCTCTATTGCTTTATCAAGAGCTTTGTTATATTTGGTTAGCAAATACTCTAATCTTTTATAATCTGATTTTGGAAATAATTTACAATGAGCTACTTTATTCCTTAATCTTTTTATTTCATTAATCTCTTCCTCACAATTCGGAAAATCAATTTTATCTGAAAAAAACATGTCCCAATCTGATTTGCTATTTATAGATTCGTTATTGTCTTTTCCAAACAAAATATCTATCATTTGAGAATAATCGTATGCATAAAAAATATTATCCGAGCAAAATTTTGTTTCATTACTATCTTTACTTTTTCTTTTATTTAATTTGTCTCCAGTTGCATTTGAGTAATAATCAAACTTTTGAGGAAATTCGTCACCATATAATAAATAATATGTGTTATATAGTAGTAACCGCATTTTTCTATCAAATTCATTTAATAATGGATACACCAAATTACAGTAATACGTTGAAACATCATCGTAAGTTTTTATAACATTATATGAATCAATTAAGCAAATCTGTTTTCCAGAATAAGTAGTAACATAAACTTTATTGTAAAATATATTATCAAATGTTTCTAACAAAGAAATGTTTTGTTTTTTATTGCCAGTTATTGATGCTCTTAAAAGAAGAAGTCTTGGAGTTTGATAGACAGTTATATTTATTCCATTTAAAACAGAAGTCTTGTCTATGATGTTAATGTTTATGATAGAACCCAAATCCTCTATCGTACATTGCTCATCTGTTATTCCTAAATGACACAACAAAGCCTTTTTAAATGTCCATGTGCTTAAAACAATGTTTTGCCTTTCTTTGTTTTCGACTTCATTTACTGACGAATTAACATTATTCTTACTTTTAAGTATGTAAGATACTTGAGATAACATATTTACCTCCCTAAAAGTATTTTCTCGAATTAAATTTTTCTACATCATTTGATACAAATTGTATATGCTTTTATATTGCATGAACTCAAGACAAAGTTTTTGAAGTTGCTGTGGTGTTAGTGCTTGAATCGCTTTATCTGTTTCTAACAACAATTTTTTCGCTTTTTCATAATTATCTTTTGGTTCAACATCAACTTTAAATTCTATTCCTTGCATAATTTTCATCTCCTATCATCTTCAATTATAATTAATCACCCAACATATAGCAATGTCATAAAAATGTAATTTTCATGTCATTTTCGTGTCATTTTAGTGTTTTTCATCCGCTCACCCAAAATATTGTTGCATTAATGATTTTTTAGTATTTCAAGACTTTTTTTATTGTCCTATTTGTAAAATTATAGGCAACAAAGCTGTACCTACATCAACACCTTTATCTGCAACCCATTTAATAATATCTTTTGCATTTTCCCATTTTTTAGTTTTTCTATCAGTTGAATTTACAATGTTTTCGAGTTCGTTAATTTTAGATAATATTTCCTCTATTTCTTCATCTGGCAAAGAGGTCATATTTTCAACTTTGCTTTTCACCTCTGAAAAACTTTCAATTTTCACATTATTTTCGTTTGTATTAGTTATGTTTGTAATTACATTAATTCCCGTACTCTTTGTATCGTCAAATCGATAATCTTCACAATTATTTAATAAGTAAGCTTTTAAAAATCCTTGAATTGTTTGTAGGTTTTCTTTGGGTACATTAGGATGCATTTTGAATAACAATGCATTCATTTCAATATCAGGAAAGTTATGGGAAACTTTTGAATATTTGCCCACTAATTCATTCAAAAGAGAATTAACATTTTGTCCAGACGATATAACTTCCTCACACCTTTTTATATCGTCTGAAACCATTTGTATAAAATCGTTGTTTTTCAATTTACGCATCTCCTTTATCGAAAATATTGTTGCATTAATGATTTTTTTAGTGTTTCGAGTTTTTCGAGACTTTGTTGTATTGACAATTTTGATTTGTCGATTTGTTCAACAAAGTTAGCAAACTCATTTTGAAGTCCAATTGGTGGAACAGTTACCCTCAAACATTTTAATTTTTCACCTGTTAAATGCGCAATAGTTGCTTTGGCTCCCTCGATATCAGAAAAACCGCCATGTTCACAATTATACTTAAACCAGTATGCTAAATAGTCAGGCTTAACTATATCTTGATTACAACGAACACGATGTAACGCTTTCTGAAAAAAACAAGGTTGTAACTCATTACGCCAAACAGCACAACGACCAATTTCACCGCCCTCACACACAAGCAAGTCACCAGCTATCAATTCAAATTCTTTTCGGTCTTCCTCATTAAAGTCCATAACATTAAGTTTATCGAGCTCAAATCTGAACCATTGCACATTGAAATTTGCTAAATACGGATAACTGCATTTTCCTGTTTGCTGTTTTGCATCCAGCATTTTGCCAAGTCTTGAAGTAGTGATATCTGAAAAACGACATTGTTTCCAACCTTTATCATTTCTAATTACATCACCAAACATCTCGACAAATCGGGATTTAACGAGTTCATCAAGTTTGGAAAGTTGTTGTTGGCGGAAGTTAATTAAATCAGAAAGCTTGTTGAGTACAGTTGCAATTTTTCGTTGCTTTTCTAAGCTTAAATCTGGAATTTCATATTCTTTTAACCATTCAGTGCTCATGTTTTTTTGTGCAACACCTTTGGCTGATTGGATACATTTATTTTCAAAGAAATCAGAATTTAGACAGCAATACACAAAAGATTTATCGTATGGAGCACCGTCTTTAATTCTTATACAAGCAACACGCTGATTAAGGGCAGCTGGGAGAAATTCTTTTTTTAGTAAAGCAACGCGACCAACATTACCTGTGAGAGATACAAGCAAATCATTTTCAAGAAGCATATACTTTCCGATGTTGGGTGTATCTATAGGATAAAATGCGGGAGTAGAATCTTCTATATAGCCTTTTTGAACATTTGCAATTCGTATAATACGAATACCAGATGATATGTAATCTTCGCTTTTAAAGGCATAACCATTAAGTATGTTGCATATATCACCAAGTCGTGCCATTATCTCACCTCACAACAACAGAAACAATTATTGCAATCACTGCAATAATCACTGCAAAAAAGTTTAACATATAATTAAAATCTTTATTGTTCAAACACTCTATTTTCAACAATCTTATAATCATTCGTGCAAACACAAATAAAAGTATGCCAAATAAAGCATCTACCAAAAAAGAACAAAAGTGCCAAATACTAAAAGCTGAATTTGCAAGAATACATTTATAACTATAGTACAATGCACCGCCATTGATGAGAAATAG
Organism: uncultured Clostridia bacterium; assembly: GCA_937891215.1. The sequence continues at coordinate 2,678 of CALAEU010000086.1, read as the reverse complement.
TGATATTGCATATAAGATCCATTCTACTAATCCGAAGAAGACTGCAACCAAGCCATTAACTACTTCACTTAACATGCTTATGTTTTTTAGTTTGTCTTCTTTTGCTCTCATAAAATTCCAACAAAATTTTAAAGCTGAACGTATATTTTTAAGGTTTCCGTTTTCATCAAAACAGTTCTCTACATTTAAATTTTTCAGTCTTTTCTTTATTAGAGCTTGTTTATCTTTTTCTATCTGTTCTTTGACAATGTTTTCTTCAACCGCTTTTGCTTCTACGATAGCATCTGTTATTTTCTTGTAATCAATCTCATTGTTTATATAGTTGTAGGTATCCTTACCAAATAAACTCATTCTTTCTCCTCTTGTTCTTTCATTTCTATAAATTCATTAATTGTCATACGATATTCTTTGATACATTCTTTATACATGGGAAAGATAATTTCATCTTCTCCTTGTGTATATCGTTCTTCGGCGTTGTTGGCTTTTCTAAATTTATTAACATCAAAAGCTAAATGCTCGCCTGTGTCAGCTTCTAAAATTATGTACTTTTCATCAGGCGATAATTTATACATTAATCCGGAAAATGTGTAGTCGCTTGTCCAATGGGTAATCATTCTGTGATAATTAACTTCAGGCATAATGGTACGAGGTTCTATAACGCCATCATCAAATACATAATGTGGGTGTATTACACGATATAACTTTCCTTGATATTTCCATGAATCCACAAACTCTTTATCCAAAAAAGACGGGTATTCTGACATAAGAGCTTCGGTTTGTTTTAATAATGTTCCGATAAAACCATCGAAAAACTTTAATTCTTCAATATCATATCCATCGTTGGTAGTTAGTGGTGTTTCTGTCCACTCTTTGAGATATTGCAGAATGATATATTTCCAATCTTCATCTGAAAATGTCATATTGCCAAAGTTGAATATCATTTCAACATTTCCTCCAATTCGGCAAGCCCTTTTGTAATTTCAATTTCAAGTTCATTCAAGTCTGCTAAAATTTCAGCAGTGCTTGGGTACTCTATAGGCTTGTACTCTGTCTTTTTATATTTATTTATAGAAAGGTCGTAATCGTTACCGACAATTTCATCTTTTGGTACAAAGAAAGATTTTTCTGTTCTTTCTCTGTCTTTTTCTTTTTCGAGGTTATTAAAACGCTCAATAATATCTGGTATATCGTTTTCTGTTACAGGTGTACGCTTATCGTCAAGTGAAAGACCATCCGCCTGCATATCGTAAAACCAGACATCTTTTGTGCCTGCCGGTTCTCTTTTAAACATAAGCACAGCAGTTGAAACACCAGCATAAGGTTTAAAAACACCACTCGGCATTGAAATAACAGCTTGTAAACAGTTATTTTCAATAAGTTCTTTTCTTATAGCTTTATGTGCAGTAGATGAACCAAAAAGAACACCATCAGGAACAATACAAGCACATCTGCCACCCATTCTGAGTGACTTTATAAACAAGGCAAGGAATAAAAGCTCTGTCTTCTTTGTTTTGCAAAGTGCAAGAATATCTTTACTTATATCTTCAGGGAACACACTACCTTTAAAAGGTGGGTTTGCAAGAATAAGTGAATATTCATCACGAACAGTGTTATCATCAGAAAGTGAATCCTGACGCTCAATTTCTGGTTCTTCTACACCATGAAGAAGCATATTCATAGCACCTATGCGAAGCATTGAGGGGTCAGTGTCAAAACCACTGAACATAGTTTTGTTGTAATGCTCAGCAACATCTTTTCGCATAAGCTCTTTTTCAAAATTTTTCTGAATATATTTTGCACTACCTAAAAGAAAACCTGCACTACCCATTGCTGGGTCTAAAATTTTATCGGTTACAATAGGCTTTACAAGTTCAACCATCATATCTACAATATGGCGTGGTGTTCTGAACTGACCTAAATCACCAGCACTTGACATTTTGTTAAGGCAATACTCGTAAACATCACCCATAATGTCTTTATTGCTCATATCAATTTCATTAAGAGTATCGACACAAACAGCAAGCACCTTTGCAGTTGGAATTAAAAACACAGCATCACTCATAAAGCGAGAAAAAGCAGTATCTTTACCATCACCGTTTACAGTTTTAATAAACGGAAAAACAAAATTTCTTACGGTATCAAACATTACAGTTGGCTCGTCATTATGGAACTTACTCCAACGGAGTTCACTATAAGGAATGCTTGTTTTACCCTCGTCAGGAGTAAATTCGCCACTTTTAAAAATTTTACTTTTATATTCAATTTCTAACAAAGCGGCATTACCCTCTTTTTTGATTTCATTATCATCAAGAAGTTTCATAAACATTAAATATGTAATTTGTTCAAGCACACTTGTTGGTGAAGATATACCGCCAGTCCAGATTGTGTCCCAGATTTTATCAATTTTTGATTTAATTTCGCCCTCAAACATTTTTATTTCTCCGTTTCAAATGAATAAACTTATACATAGTATATTATATTACAATTTCTTACAATTTTCAAGGAATTTCAGTGAGTCAGTAGGTCAGTAAGTCAGTGGTTAGTATAATTATAATCGGCTTTGCCACGAAATTTTTAATTCTTGATTTTTCATTTTTAATTTCAAGACAATTCCGAATTACGCATTACGCATTCCGAATTATTTTTTCTTCTTCTTCCCAAATATTCCGCCTTTTTCT
>CALAEU010000085.1 GCA_937891215.1 uncultured Clostridia bacterium | reverse complement strand
CTATTGCAGGTACAACCCGTGACTCCATTGATACTTATTACGAAAAAGACGGCGAAAAGTTTACGGGTGTTTCCACGGGTGACGGTCCTATCGACGCCGCTTTCCTTGCAATCGAGCAGATTATCGGTCACCACTACGAGCTTGATGATTTCCAGATTCACTCTGTTACAGAAGGCAGAGAAGCAACAGGTTCTGCACTCGTAAAACTCCGTTCAAATGGCAAACTCTATTCCGGCAACGGTGTTTCAACAGATATTATAGGTGCAAGTATCCGCGCTTATATAAACGCAATTAACAAGATTATTTTTGAAGAAATTTAAGGGGTGACAAAAAATGAAACTTTCTTTTTCAACTAAAGGTTGGCACGGCTATTTGTGGGAAGATTTCACAAGAATTGCAACAGAGCAAGGTTTTAACGGAATTGAACTCCACAATGTAAACAACCCCTCATTCACAGAAAAAAACGGTGCATTTTATATGAGTGCCGCACAAGCTACTGTTCGTGAGCTTTACGAAAAAAATTTAAGAATTCCTTGTATTGATACACTTAAAAATCCTGCTTCAAAGGACGAAAGAGAAGCATTTTTGGAAGAACTTAACAAATGTCTTCAGATTGCTTCTACACTTCACATTCCTTTTGTACGCATTAAAGCAACTGACACAGGTGCAGATTTTGAAGAACAGAAACAAGAAGTTGTTTCTGTACTTTCTGAAATCATTCCTGAAGCCGAAAAGATTAATGTTACAATTATCATTGAAACATCAGGACTTTTCTCAGATACAACAAAATTACTCGAAGTTCTCAACACATTCTCTTGTGATTCTCTTGCAGCACTCTGGGATTTTTACTCACCATATTTTATTGCAGGCGAAGAACCTGAAACAACAATTAAAAATCTTGGTGCTTATGTAAAACACGTACACATAAAAGATGCCCAAAAAGAAGATGGCGAAATTAAGTATTGCCTTATAGGTGAGGGTGAATACCCTATTGAAGAAGCTGTTTTAGCACTTACTTCTGTAAACTATAACGGTTTTGCTTCAATTGAGTGGGACCCTAAATGGATGCCTGAACTTGACGATATGGAAATTATTTTCTCTCACTTCGTTAGTTTTATGGCTCAGTTTGGTAACACTTCAAGAGCAAAGAAAACTCTTTACTCAAACAAAACTCATACCGGTAAATATGTATGGAAAAAAGAAACACTTATTGATGCTACATTTTCACAGGTACTCGACAAAATGGTCGAAGAATTCCCTGACCAGTACGCTTTTAAATACACTACTCTTGACTACACAAGAACATATTCAGAATTCCGTGATGATGTTGACGAATGTTGTCGTGCATTTATTTCTCTTGGTGTAAAACCAGGTAGCCATGTTGCAGTGTGGGCAACGAATGTGCCGCAATGGTATATCGCATTCTGGGCTGCTACAAAAATCGGTGCAGTGCTTGTTACAATGAATACTGCTTACAAAATTCACGAAGCAGAGTACTTGTTAAAACAATCTGATACACACACACTTATTATGATTGATGGTTATCGTGATTCAAATTACGATGAGATTATCGGTGAACTCTGCCCTGAACTCGAGAACACAGTTCCTGGCGAACCACTCCACTCAAAGAGATTACCATTCTTAAGAAATGTTATTACAGTAGGTTTCAAGAAAAAAGGTTGTCTTACATGGGAAGAAGCAATAAAAAGAGCACCATCTGTACCAAAAGAAGAAGTTTATAGATTAGCTGCTACTGTAGATGTAAATGATGTTTGTAATATGCAATATACATCAGGTACAACCGGGTTCCCTAAAGGTGTTATGCTCACTCACTACAACATTGTTAATAATGGTAAAAATATCGGTGACAGAATGGATCTTTCTACTGCTGACAGAATGATGATTCAGGTGCCAATGTTCCACTGTTTTGGTATGGTTCTTGCTATGACCGCAACAATGACACACGGCGGCACAATTTTACCACTTCCATACTTCTCACCAAAACCGGCTCTTGCTTGTATAAATTCTGAAAGAATTACTGCATTCCACGGTGTTCCTACAATGTTCATTGCTCTTTTAGAGCACCCTGACTTCCCGAAAACAGACTTTTCATATATGCGTACAGGCATCATGGCAGGTAGCCCTTGCCCTATTGCTGTTATGCAGGATGTTGTCAATAAAATGAATATGAAAGAAATCACTATTGTTTACGGTCAGACTGAGGCTTCACCTGGTTGTACAATGAGTTCAACAGACGACCCACTTGATGTCAGAGTTGCTACTGTTGGTAGAGCATTACCTGAAATTGAATGTAAAATAGTTGACCCCGAAACTGGTGAAGATTGTCCTGATGAAGTAAATGGTGAATTTGTTGCCCGTGGTTACAATATTATGAAAGGCTACTACAAAATGCCTAAAGCAACTGCTGCCGCTATTGACAAAGACGGCTGGCTTCACACTGGTGACCTTGCTTGCAGAACTCCTGATGGCAACTACAGAATTACCGGCAGACTTAAAGATATGATTATTCGTGGTGGTGAAAATATTTACCCTAAAGAAATTGAAGAGTTTATTTACACCCACGAAAATGTTAAAGATGTTCAGGTTATTGGGGTTCCTGATGAACAATATGGCGAAGAAATAATGGCTTGTATCATTCTTAAAGAAGATATTTCAATGACTGTTGAAGAAATGAAACAATACATTATGGACCACATGGCTCGTCACAAGGTTCCGAAATACATTGACTTTGTAGATTCATTCCCAATGAATGCTGCAGGTAAAATTCTTAAATACAAAATGCGTGAAAATGCTATTGAGAAGTATAATCTTCAAAAAGCAAATTCAGTTGAGACTGCGTAAGTTTCGCATAGCGAAACCCATGGACTAGGTACTAGATACTAGGGACTAGTTAATTGAAAATTTAAAAACTATATCCTATCATTTTTAGTTGTTTAAAATTTCAACTTTAAGTGGTAGGATAGATTTCTTTTATAACAAAGCCCCGTTTCCTGCTTCCTTATATCTAAAAAAGAGATGATATTATGAAAAATTACAATATAATAGATGCACACTGTCACATCTACCCTGAAAAGATAGCACAAAAAGCGACTGACAGTACCGATAAATTTTATGGTGTAACACACGCACCCTTTCACGGTACAGCAAAAGAACTCATAGAACAAAGTGAATTTTCAGGTGTGAGTAAAATGCTTGTACAATCTGTTGCAACAACTGAAAAACAGGTTTCGAGTATAAATCATTTTATAGCGGAGGAAGTAAATAAACATACCGACAAATTTATAGGTTTCGGCACACTCCACCCGAATTCTGACGATTTGGAGAGAGATGTAAAAGAACTTATTTCTTTAGGTCTTAAAGGTGTAAAACTTCACCCCGATATTCAGAATTTTAAAATTGATGATTACCGTTGTCTTAAAATTTATGAACTTTGCGAAAAGTACCACTTACCTATTTTAATGCACACCGGTGATGACCGTTACGATAATTCTAACCCAAACAGACTTCTTCCTGTAATGGAAATTTACACTGATTTAACTGTTATAGGTGCGCACTTCGGTGGCTACTCTATCTGGGAAGAAGCAAGTGAAAAACTATGTAAAATACCGAATTTATATGTTGACACCTGCTCCGCTTTCTTTGCTTTAGAAAAAGAAACTTCTCTTAAAATCATCCGTCGTTACGGTGCCGATAAAGTAATTTTTGCAACCGACTACCCGATGTGGCGACAGAAAGATGAATTAGATTATATTCTCTCGTTAGGTTTAACCGATGAAGAATTGGAAAAGATTTTCAGTAAGAATATTTTGAAGGTGTTAGGTGTTAAGTCTTAGATATTAGATAAAACAAACTCGTGTATAGTTTTTGCTACACACGAGTTTGTTTAATTCATATACATTTTTTCCGACTTACTTAAAGCCTCTGTTAAAATCTTTGTACTAAGGCTAAAACCTACACAAAAAGCATCTTCTATAAGCAAACCATAATATTCTTCTATGCAACCATTATATTTCTCTAAAATTTCTTTTTGATTATTATTTAAAGTTTCACAAAGACTTTCGCCATTTCTTTCAATCAATTTTTCTAACTCTTTAATTTCTTCTGAACCCTCGCCTATCTGTTCAAACGGTTTTACTTGCCCATTTAATATTTGTGTGAGTCATTTTTTTGGTTTCATTTAAATCTATTGTAAACTAAAAATGATAGGATAGTTTTGTTTCTATTCACTAGCAACTAGCAACTAGCCAACTAGCCACACTTTAAAAATCAGCTCTCGCTGATTTTTATATTCTCCGCCTTAACTTCTGTATTATTTAAAACCGCGTCCATTATCTGCAGAATACTTGCATCATTAAGGTTACCTTTTGTTACAACAACTTCTGCGTTGTCGTTATTGAGCATTACAACGCATTCACATTTGAGTTTTGCAGAAATGAGTGCTTCAATATCTGCTTCAAGTTTAATTGTTTTACTTAAAGCGTCTATTGACTTTGAAATTTCGTCTGCACCTTCACTCTTTTCAGTTGTTTCTTTTAACAATGCTTTCATTTTTTCTAAAGCATCATCGTGTGCTTTTGTTCTTTTTAATTTCACCGTTGCAAAATAGTCAGTGTTTTTAGAAGCAGTCGCAGTAGCGTTATCTTCTTTTTTATTTGTGTCTGCTTTATCGGAATTTACATATTTTGCTTCACCTAAATTTTGGACATATTCATTTGTTGTATCATTAACCCCCGCAACATTATCTGACGAATTTGTAAAATACCAATTCACAAATACCGCCGCACCTAAAGCAACTACAAGAGTAGCCATAACAAGTTGTCTTCTTTTAATAAGTAAATTCATAATTATTCCGTCCTTTCAGGTTTCTTCTTTTCTACCGAAATATTTGTGCTGTTTATGTTAAAAACCGCCGAAACAGTTTCTATTATAGCCATTTTCACTTTTTCGTTATCGCCACCTGTTGCAACAACCGCAACCCCTTTTACAACAGGCTCATAAACTTTAATAATTACCCCGTCTTGTGTATTTGAACCTGTTTTTGCCATAACAAAATTTTCCTCTTGTTCCTCTTTAAAAACACCCTCTGTACTTTCAGTTTTTAAGTTACTGTCTTTTAAGTAAACATTTTCGTAACAACTTTCAAGGGTAATCATCACCTCTGTTTCACCTGCACCGTCTATGTTTTCTATAAGTTCTTTCAGTTTTTCTTCTTGTTCTTTTATGTATTCTTCTGAAGACATATTCAATTTAACATTGACTTCTTCACTATTTTCAGTTCCTTCTAAAAACCCCGAAACAACTAAAAAAACCAGTGCCAGTACAGCACATATTATGAGTACTATATTCTTTTTGTTAGCGCTTAAATTCTTAAAAACCTCTTTAAGTCCAATCATTTTCTTTTACCCCTATCTGCAAGATTTCACCAAAATCACCTTTCAGTTTTTCTTTAAGAACAGGAATTTTTTCTTTAAATTCAGTATCAACCAAAACTTTCAATTCTTTTAAAACTATTTCTTCCGACTCTTCACTTATTTCTGTGCTTATATATATTTCATATTCATTCACACCTTCATTTATGAGTATTTCTTCAACATTTTTATAAATCTCCCGTTCAATAAGTTTTGCAGTATTAAGTAATGCCTGTTCTTTATTTTCTTCTGTTTCAACCTGAATTTCTATTTCTTCAACCGCACCCTTAAAATCAAATGTTGCAAGTGGAATTACAATAACAGATATTAAAATTATTGAAGAAATTATTCTGAATGTTTCTTTATTTCTTCTTGGTGCAATAAATTCAAATATACTCCCGAGTAATGCACAGACTGCATAATTCATTAAAACTGTTTTTATACTATCCATTTTTAAACACCAACATAAATCCGCAAGAGATTATAAAAAGTACCGAAGAAAAACAAATCGTAGCAATAAGAAGAATTATCACATCTTTGAAGACTAAAATTAAATTTTGAATTTTAAAGCAACCGAAAATCTCTGAAACTGTACTTATAAAATTGAATGACAAGCACCATATAAAAAGTTCCATTACAATTGGTAAAATTGTTATAACAACAGTCAGTATTCCAAACACACCCACCGTATTTTTTATAAGACCAAGACTTGCTATTACACTCTGATAACTTTCACTCACTATTCCACCAACTATCGGTAATGAACGCCCCACTAAAAATTTTACACCTTTAACTGCAACAGTATCTGCACTGCCACCCAAAATAGTTTTAATTGCTGAAAGTCCTGAAAAAACAGTAGTTAAAAGACCTAATATAAAAATATAGAACTTTTTAAACAAATCACTCATTCTTTCACTGAATGTTTTAATGTTGAAACACGAAAGAAAAGAAAGAGTGCACATGCAATTTGCAAGTGGTTTTGAAATACCAGAAAGTATTACACTCATTACTGAATTAAGTGCTATATTAAGACCTAAAAATGATGCACCCTGAATTACACCACCACTTGCAGAAACAACTGCAGAAAACACTCCCGAAAAAGACGAAGTAAAAACAGAAAGTGCTTCTAAGACAGAAAACGAACGGGTAATTAAAGATACTACGGGTACTGCTAAAAGACACGCAACGCACGAACTACCAATAAGTGTTACTGTTTCTGGTGTACGTGACAAATTTGTCAGAAGCGCCATTATTGCCATTACACCTGTGATAGAAAAAAAGTATTTTAAAGGCGTTTTAAAACTATTGAAAAATATATCTAAAAATGAATCAAAAACTTTTTTTGGTGTAATCCCAAAAACACTTTCGTAACTTAATTCTGTAATACCTATACTTTCGAGAATTCCGACAGTATCCGAATCTATACTTGAAATCATTTCATTATAAGAAAATTCTTCGTTATATTTATCAATATCGCCATCCCCTGCAAACGCAGTTACAGAAAAAAGAGTAAATCCTGAAAGCACAAATAATAATATAAATATCCTTTTCATTTCACTGCTCCAATAATGCTAAAGCGGTTGTAAGAACTGCTGTAAATATAGGAATTGCACACGAAATCGCGAGAACTTTCACAACTATTTCAAGCACCCCTGCCAAAGCATTTTCACCATTATCACGACAAATGTCAGATGCAACACCGCCAACAGTCAACACACCAAACGCTTTAAACATAATTTTAAAAACATCTGTTGATAAAAAACTATCACCAATATTTCTTAACGTATCAAGTAAATCTTTTAAATCAGGCAAAACCCCTATTATAAAAATTACTATTACCGCTATTTCTGACACCGCCGAAAGAGATGGTGAGTGTTTTTTTATTAACATAAGAAAAATCAGGCTTATGAGAGCAAAAATTGCTAATTTTGTTACTGTCATAATCCAAAGAATGATGATAACTCATCATTAAGTTCTGAAAGAAATGGTAAAAGCATTAAAACCACAATAATGATTCCTGCAATTGTAATTATTAGTGTATATTCTTCTTTACCGTTCTTATTTAAAACCTGATTTATCACCGCAGTTATTAACCCTATTGCCGCAATTTTGTAAATAAACGAAATATCCATTTTTTAACCTCCGAGTATTAACACACATACCACAGAAAGCACACTTATTGATATAACTACATTCACCTTACTTTTTTCATTACAAGCACTTTCATTGTAAAATGCTTTAAAGCGTTCTATGTATTCATCACAAAGTGATAACTGCCCCAAACTGTCGGTTGTCCCGATTTTATTTACAAATCCCGAAAACTCCTGTCTTACCTTTTCGCTTACATAATCAGAAAGACTTACACCATCACAAAAATTTATAAACGAAAACTTTTCTTTCTTGCCACATTCAATTAAATCGTCATAATTCATAGAAGAAAATCGGATATTATTTTTAACCATATTCATAAATTTTACCGCTTCATAAAGTGAAAGTGTGTTCCGTTTGATATTCACAACTCTGTTTAAACCTAAAAGAACAAAACAAAAGCTAAGGCACAAAGAAGTAATTACATTCATAGTTCTATCACTTCCGCTACTTCACAAGGTGAGTTTTTCCCCTTTAACACAACAACTTTTTTAAATACTTTTGCATCAACCAGTTTTTTTATATTCGGTCTTGACAACACCTCACTAAAACTATTACCGTGTGCAGTTGCAATAAATCCAACACCACTGTTCATTCCCGAAAGCATACCCTGAATCTCATCATCAGCACCAATTTCATCCAGTACTATTATATCGGGAGAGAGCGTTCTCAAAGCGATATCAATCCCCACTTCTTTAGGATAAAGTGATAAAACATCGGTATGAACCCCCACATTAAGACCTTCACCAAAGGATTTTGATGCTATTTCATCCCTCTCATCAATAATTGCAACTTTTTTAGATTCAAAAGCGTTTACACCTGCATATTTCTTGCATAAATCCCTTAAAAGTGTAGTTTTACCCGAAAGTGGTTGCCCTACCAAAAGAAAAGAATCGCAATCCTCTCCCACTGCATCGTAAATCTCCTCTGCACACCCCTGATATTCACGTGAAATTCTTATATTAACACTACTGAATGAATTAACCGAATACACTTCACCATTTTTTATTACCGCACACCCAACCACGCCTGCTTTGCAGCCGTTTTTTAAAGGAAGATAACCACGCGCTAACATATCCTGATATGTATGAATAGAACGCCTTGAAAGTGAAAAAACAATCTCCTGCAACTTTCTGTCATCTGTAAAATAAAGGTCATCGTTAAAATTCACTGTAACTCTGCCATTCCTTGTACAATAAAAAATGCCATCTCTCGTGTTAAGCGTCAATGGTTTGTTGCTTCTAAATCTGATTTCATTGACCTTACCCATAAAATCCTTGTTTATTACCGAAAGAAACTTCACTACATCTTCCGGTAACAATGATATTGCATTTAAAAAATCCTTCATTTTAAAAACCCTTTCTTTTTTGCTTCTAAAAAATATTTATTTACGCTTGTCTTGAAAAAGAACTTTTTAAATAAAATATTTTGAACATACTATTAAAAAACATCAAAAAGATTGAAAGAATTTTGCAATTATGGTATTATAAGGAATAATACTGTTATGGTATTATCAGGAATAATAAAATTTTCTTTTTCAGGAGAAACAAAATGAAAACACTTTTTAAAAAAAATAAAAAATTGCAACCTTTTTTTAATAACCGCTATTCATTTTTAGCGGCAGGTTGCACATTTTTAATAATGATGATAGTTTACTATTGTTATGATTTAATTCCGTTTGGCGACAAAACCATTTTAAGAATGGACCTTTACCATCAATACGGCCCTCTTTTTGCAGAATTTTACGAAAGAGTTGTCAGCGGTGATAGCTTTCTCTATTCGTGGACTTCTGGTGGTGGCGGAACATTTTTAGGTAACTTTTTTAACTACCTTTCTTCACCATTTGCAATTGTAATGCTTTTAGCAGGTCACAAAAACATGCCCGAAGCAATTGCAGTTATGATAATTTTAAAAGCAATAACTGCATCTTTCACATTCTCATATTTCATAAAGAAAAAGTATTCCCCTGAAAACTCACCTGTGATTTCTGCTTTTGGTGTACTTTACGCTTGTAGTGGTTACTTTATTGCTTACTACTGGAATGTAATGTGGATTGATTCATTTTACTTATTCCCACTTGTAATGCTTGGAATTGACAAGATTATAAATGAAAGAAAAGTTTCGCTTTACATCGTTTCTTTGACACTTACATTCTTTACAAACTACTATATGGCTTATATGGTTTGTATTTTTTCAGTGTTATTCTTCATTTACAACTACTTTATTCAGTATGATTTCACATCAACTTATTTTGGTAAGTTAAGACAAAGACAAAAAGGTATAAAATCCGCTTTATCCTGGGGATTTAACAATTTAAGAAACTCAAGATTTATTGATACAGGTTGTCTTTTCGCATTTTCTTCTGTTATTTCCGCCTTTCTTTCTGCAGTTTCACTTTTACCTGTTTATTATGTGCTACAGAACTGCTCTGCAACAAGCGGTACCTTCCCACAGGAATTAAAAACCTACTTCTCTATTTTTGATTTCCTCGCAAATCATTTAGCATATTTGGACCCTACAATCCGCAGTAGTGGTGATGATGTTTTACCAAATGTTTACTGTGGTATTTTAACCGTAATGCTCGTGCCACTCTTTATTTTCTCAAACAAAGTCACTGCAAAAGAAAAGATTTTCAGTTGTGGTATTTTAGGTGTTATGTTTGCAAGTTGCTACACAAACTATTTAAACTACATCTGGCACGGCTTCCACTTTCCTAATGACTTGCCATACAGATTTTCTTATATGTATTCATTTTTGCTTCTGATTTTCGCATTCAGAGCATTCACATTCATAAAAGAATACACAAAAAGGCAGATTATAGGTGTCGGCACTGCAACTGTATTTTTTGTAATTATGGTACAAGAAATCGGTTCAAAGAACTTTTCTGAAGTCGGTGTGTGGATTTGTATTGCTTTCATTGGTATCTACTGCCTTGCATTAGGTATTTTAAAGAATGACCAATACCCGAAAATTGCAGCAGCAGCTTTAATTCTCTGCTCTTGTTGTGCAGAATATATTGTAGCAAATACCAACAACTACAGTATGGACCAACCAAAAACTAATTTTGTAAGCGACTATGATGATTTCCAGATAGTCAAAGACAGACTTGACCAGGAACAAGGCACAGATATGTACAGAATGGAATTAACCTCACTCCGTGCAAGAATGGACCCTTGTTGGTATTATTACAACGGTGTTTCAACATTTTCATCAATGGCTTACGAAAAAGTTTCAAATATGCAATACCATTTAGGTATGTTCAGTAACTATATAAACAGTTACACTTATAACAGACAAACACCCATTTACAACGCATTTTTCGCACTTGATTACATTGTCGACAACGACCAGGGCTCAACTGCCGATATGAATGAAAATTATTACGAAAGAGTTTTCAGTAAAGGCAAATATGTTGCATATAAAAACAACTATTCTCTCCCGATTGCTTTCAGAGCAAATGAAGAAATTGCATACTGGTCACACGATAACTCAAACCCATTTGAAGTACAGAGTGCCCTTTTTGAATCTGCAACAGGTTTAAATCAGGTATTTTATGATATTACTTTAGATAAAATTTCAACAAATAACACAACTTGCAATTACGAGGGTTATGGCGATTCCGGTTGCTATCCTTACACAGTAACAGGTACTCCTGCAGACGCATCTTTAACTTACGATTTAACAGTAGAAAAAAGCGGTAACGGTTACCTTTACTTCAAAACCGGTTCAAATTCAGTTGAAAGAATTACAGTTACACTTTCAAATGGTACTGCTATTTCTCAACCAATTGACACAAAACCACACATTTTAGATTTGGGTTATCTTGAAAAAGGTGACAAAGTTTCTGTATTTGCACCAATCAAAGAAGGTCAGAGCGGTTACACATACTTATATGCAGTTACTGTTAATGACAAAGATTTTAAAGAAGGTTACAACCAGCTAAAGAAAGATTCTTTTCAAGTTGAAAATTTTAGCGAGACAGAAATAAAAGGTAAACTCACTGCAAGTGAAGACGGTGT
>CALAEU010000084.1 GCA_937891215.1 uncultured Clostridia bacterium | reverse complement strand
ATTTTGACTGGTCAGAAACAGAGAATAATAAGCTCCTCTTTGAAATGACTGCAAAATATGGTACACCATATTTCTCAAACTATGTTAACTCAGATATGGAACCAAGCGATGTTCGTTCAATGTGCTGCAGACTTCGTCTTGACCTTCGTGAATTAAGAAAGAAGAGCGGTGGTTTCTTCGGTAGTGGTGAAAGCACTGGTTCAATTGGTGTTGTTACAATCAACTTGCCAAGAATTGCATATCTTTCTGAAAATGCAGAAGATTTCTATAAGAGACTTGATAAACTTATGGATATTTCTGCTCGTTCACTTAAAGTTAAGAGAGGCATCATTACAAAACTTCTTGATGAAGGTCTTTACCCATATACAAAGCGTTACCTTGGTACATTTACAAACCATTTCTCAACAATCGGTCTTATTGGTATGAACGAAGTTGGTCTTAACGCAAAATGGCTCCGTAAAGATATGACAACAAAAGAAACACAGAATTTCGCTAAAGATGTTCTTAACCATATGAGAGAAAGACTTTCTGACTACCAGGAAGAATATGGTGACCTTTACAACTTAGAAGCAACTCCTGCTGAAAGTACAACATATCGTTTCGCAAAACACGATAAGGAAAAATATCCTGCAATTATTACTGCAAACGAAAATGGTACACCTTACTACACAAACTCTTCACACTTACCTGTTGGTTACACAGCAGATATTTTCGAAGCACTTGATGCACAAGATGAACTTCATACTCTTTATACATCAGGTACAGTATTCCATGCATTCTTAGGTGAAAAACTTCCTGACTGGAAAGCTGCTGCAAATCTCGTTAAGAAAATTGCAGATAACTACAGACTTCCTTACTACTCAATTTCACCAACATATACAGTTTGCTGTAACCACGGTTACATTCAGGGTGAAGTTTATACTTGTCCTGAATGTGGTGAAACAACAGAAGTTTATAGCCGTATTACCGGGTATTATCGTCCTGTTCAGAACTTCAATGATGGTAAAGCACAGGAGTTCAAAGACAGAAGAGTTTATGATATTATTCACTCAAGCTACGAAAAAGCAGACAGAACAGTTGACCACGCTCACTGTTGTCCTGAAAAAGAAACAAAAACTGCTGTTGCAGTAGAAGATGCAACATTTACACTTTTTGCAACAAAGACTTGTCCTAAATGTAAAATTGCTGCACAACTTCTTGAACAAAAAGGTATTTCTTATGAAAAACTCTTTGTAGAAGATAATGTTGAACTTGCTAAAAAACTTGGTTTAAAACAAGCACCATCACTTGTAATTTACAATGGTGATGAAGCAACAGTTATTTCTGATTTACCAGCAGTTAAAGAGTTCATTGAAAATATGTAATCAGTTTTAAAACAGACTAAAAAACTAAAACAAAACTGGTGTCTGTGACTTTTTAGAGTTGCAGACACTTATGTTTATTGGAGAGAAAAAATTATGAAAGATATTATCATAATTGGTGCAGGTCCTGCGGGACTTACTGCTGCACTTTATGCATTAAGAGCAGGTAAAAGTGTTCTTGTTATAGAAAAAAGTACATTTGGCGGTCAGGTAACATTTTCACCAAAAATTGAAAATTACCCAGGTATTCCTGAAATGACCGGTAACGAATTTGCAGATAAACTTCTTGACCAGGTTTTAGCTATGGGTGCAGAAGTTGAAATGGAAAAAGTTACTGGTATTATAAATGAAGGTAATAGAAAATTAGTTTTTGCAGCTGACAAGAAGTACGAAGCAAAAGCAGTTATTATTGCAGTTGGTGTTAAGCACAGACAGTTAGGTCTTGACAGAGAAAATGAACTTACAGGAAAAGGTATTTCTTACTGTGCAGTTTGTGACGGTGCATTTTATAACGGTCAGACAGTTGGCGTTGTAGGTGGCGGTAACTCTGCTTTACAAGAGGCTGTTCTTCTTTCAGATATTTGCGAAAAGGTTTATGTTTTTCAGAATCTTTCATTTATGACAGGTGAAAAGAAACTTGTTGAAATTCTTGAAACCAAATCTAACGTTGAATTTATGACAGACGTTGTTGTAAGTGATTTAAAAGGTGATGACGAACTTACAGGCGTTACATTAAAACACGCAGATGGCAGTGAAAAAGAAGTTTCTTTAAATGGACTTTTTGTTGCTATTGGTCTTGAGCCTGCTAACAGTGCATTTGCTGATATGGTTGCACTTGATGGTAACGGCTATTTTGATTCTGATGAAGCTTGTCTTACAAAGACAGACGGAATTTATGTAGCAGGTGACTGCCGTAAAAAGAATATCCGTCAGATTACAACTGCAACTGCAGATGGTGCTACTGCAGCACTCGCCGCTTGCAGATATATTGATGCGTTATAATTATTCAATCGGGAGAAAAATTTAAAAGGGTGAATTATTATGAAATTAAGTACAACAGAAACAATTATGAAAGTCTGGGGTTGGGTATCGCTTGTAATACTAATTCTCGGGATACCAGCGCAATTTGTGAACAAATATTTATTGAAAATGGAATTTGAGCCTTTGGTGATGATAATGTTTATTGTTTCGAGCGTTTTTGAAATGATTTTATCAATTGCTTTTATTCGAAGAAAAAAAGATTCGTTTTTAGTTGTTGCTATAGGTGGTCAGGTGCTGTACAAACTTATAGTTATTGTTATAAATTTATCAACTATTTCAGTACCAGCATTTATTAACCTTGCAATTTATGTATTGTTCTTGTTATTTGTAGTAGTAAACTGTGTTCCGAAATTTTCAGGGTACAGACAAAAAATCAACAGATTCTGGTTTGTGCCAAGTGTTGGGATTCTTATTATTTCTATAATAGGTTTTGTTAAAGAAGTAAATGATAAATTTCCGGATACAGTTAAAAATAATGTACAGGAAGTCGGAACTGAAATTGCTGTGCAGACATTCTCATTAGGGATAGGCGTTTCAAGTACCATATTAGGAATTTTACCATATCTTTTATTGGGCTATTGGCTTTACAAAAGTTATAAAGTAGAAACAGAATTTGAATAAAACAAAGGGATTGATTAAAATGTGAAAACATTCTAATCAATCCCAAAATTTATTTTTCTATTCTTTTTCTTGCACTCTCAAGTGCTTTCTGGTATGGCATTAACATTCCTTCGTTCATTTTGTCACCCATTTTAGATTTCATCTTTTCTGAAGAAAGCATACCACCAACTAAATACATTAAAAGCATACGCTTCCATTGTTTTTGTGGGAAGTCATACTGGTTATGAGACTTATAGAATTTGTGGTCTGCTTTCATCATACCCTGCATAATCCATATTAAATCTCTGAATACTTTCATACCACCAATTCCATAGAAATTCTGTGGTAAAAGAATTTCCTTTTCTAATGCGTAGTCTAATTTCTTTGCTAATTTATCAATGCTTTCGTTTGCATCCTCTTCATTTGTAGCAACACCACAAAGGAAGTTGTGACCAACCTCTGCTCTTGCTTCAATAATGGTTCTGAGATTTTCTTCTACGCTTAAATGTCCATTTATAATATAACCAACAGGCATACCGATTGTAACAGTTCTGTGACCGTTACAGAATTGTCTGTCGTCATACATTTTAAAACGTGCACCCATTGAGTGGTCTTTGATTGTAAAAGCGTAAATAATTGCTTCTGCTTTCTGAATATCGTTTCTTAAAAATTCGTCAAAATTATCTTTATAAACACATTTACCTGAAACTGCACAGTTAAAGCAGCCAAGGCAACCACCTTTAAATGGGTAATCTTTAATGTTTACTATTCTCGAGTTTTTAGTGCATTTTGCTCTGAAACGGGCAATCATATTTTTAAGTGTTTCATCGCTATCATCACAGTCAGTAACAATGACAATATCACCAGTTTTTTTGTCGGTGCATTCAATTACTTCTGCGCTTGTTAATGTAGCAAGAGAGTTGATTTTAACTTCTTTTTCATAAAAGTTATTTTCAACATTGAATATAACGTAGTCGAAGAATTCTTCTGCTTCTTTCTGACCTTGTTCCGAAGATAAATCGTCCATATCTGCAGAAAGTCCGTTAATATATTTTAAGCCTAAATCAAAGCAGTTGTCTTTTATATAGCGGTGTGCAGTAATATCGTAAAAATGCTTTGAAGTAGTAAATTGTGTAGCAAATTTTTCGCTTAAATCTAAATTTTCTTTCTTTAAAAGCTCAATAAATCTGTGAAGCTGACAAGGAGCAATAAATGTGTAAACAGGGTAAGAAAAAACAATTAAATCCGCCTTTTTAACTTCTTCAATTGCTTTACTGAAATCTTTTTCTAAAGCCTTTATTTTTTGCCCCGCATCAAGAACAGAAAATTCGTGCTCAGGGTGCAAAATCTTTAAATAATTTGTAGTTTGTAAAGTAATACTGTTCTGCCCCTTAGGACTGCCGTTGATAACTAAAATGTTCATAATTTAAATCACTCGTTTCTGAATTGTAATTCATGCCTTGTGATAATATAATCAGGCATTTCTGCTTCTTCGTCTAAAATCCATGTATTGTTATTATACTTGTAACAATAATCTCCTATATCAGAAGATTGAATCCATATATTATAAGTATCATTTTCCCAACAGATTCCCCAAAAATCCAACGCTCTTGCAGGTGAAAAGGAATAAACTTTTTCATTGGTTTCTGTTTCGTATATAGTTACAACTATATAATCATATTCATTTGCAGTTTGCAAAGCATAAAATTTATTATCATAGCTTGTGGTTTTGTTTGGTGAAAAACTTCCCCATTCTTGTGGGTAAACTTCAATTTCTCTATTGCTACAACTTGCAAATATTGAAAGGATAGTTAAAACTAAAAATAAACAAATAACTTTTTTCATAATATCTCCTTCTGAAAATAAGTATATCATAAACAACATATTTTTTCAAATTAACTTGACAAAATGCTAACTTTTTGTAAATATAGATGTAACAAGTAGGAGAAGAGGGTTTTTATATGTCTGCATTTTTTATGAGCGTTGTTGCTTTTTTTACTTCGCTTGCAACTATTGTTACGGGATTTTTAGGGCTTGATATTAGTTCACCTGACAAAAAGGTTGAAAATTTTAAAGTTACCACTTACATAAGAGGGGACTATGTTCAGGAAGAGAAAAGTCTTTATAGTGAGGATTTTGATATTATTACAGATGTCATTCTTTTTGAGTGTGCTTCTTTTGATAATGAGGGTAATGTAATTTACGAAAAAGAAAAATTAGAAACAGCGTTAAAAAATATCAGAAATGCAATAGGCGAAAGAGGTGTCAACATAACACTGAACCTTTTAGGGCCTGAATGGCATTCAGAGTCAGATGTGTGGGAAGAACAGATGGAAGCACAAAGTAACGAATACAACAAGGCGTTTACAAGTGGTGTTCTGGAAGATAATATTATTAAAGTTTTAGAAGAGTATGAATTTTCAGGGGTTCATTTTGATTATGAATACCCACTTTCAAAAAATGCGTGGAAAGAATACAACCAATTTTTAGTCTCTCTTAATGAAAAGTTAGGCGATTATACATTAGGTGTTGCTTGTAGTGACTGGAATATAAAATTCAGTTTATCTGCAATTGAAGCAGTTGATACTTTTGAGCTTATGGTTTATGACTTTGTTGACGATAAAGGTAAGCATGCTACTTACGAAGATACTGTTGCCCTTGTGGAGAAGGTTGGGTCTCACGATATTCCTTTCGAAAAAGTGAATATCGGGCTCCCCTTTTATTCTCGTCCGACAGATATGTCTGCATATTGGTACGCCTACAACAACTGCTACGAAGGAATCGACGAAAATGGCTGGTATCACTGTCCCGATACGGGCAAGGACTTTTGGTTCAACACTCCCCATGTTATTGAAATGAAAACAGATAATGATGATTTA
>CALAEU010000083.1 GCA_937891215.1 uncultured Clostridia bacterium | reverse complement strand
ACGTGAAACATTTTGTTTTCTTTTGTTTTATAAAATAATTATATATGTTGTTTTGGGATTTGTATAGTTTTTTTAGAAAATAAGCAAAATAATTTTGTATAATGTTTCACGTGAAACATTTCTATTTAGATTTGATATAAATAATTTTATTTCTCCTGATGTTTCTTATTCCCCTGTTTATGTGTGGGTCTGGAACGATGTCTGCAATTACAATATTATAGATGAACAGCTTATTGAGATGCAAAATCTCGGTATTCGAAGCTTTTATATTCTTGCTGAGCCAATGAATTTCCGTCCAGACAGTATGCCTACAAACCTTACTCCTGATTATCTCGCAGACAAATTTTTTGAACTTTGTGAGTACGCAATAAAACAAGGCAAAGCACTCGGAATGAACTGTTGGATTTATGATGAAGGCGGTTGGCCGTCTGGTAGTGCTTGTGGCAAGGTAGTGGAGGCTCACCCTGAATATGCAGTTGGGAATTCCAGTTATCCTGATTTACTCAACAAAAATGCAACAGAATATTTTATTGAAATTACCCACGAAAAATATTTTTGGGCAATAGGGGAAGAATTTCCAGAATTTGTTACTGCAGTGTTCACGGATGAACCCAAAGCACCTTTTGGTATTTACAATAAAGATTTGGCAGATAAATACGAAACTATGTATGGCGAATCAATATTGCCATATCTTCCTTTAATTGAAGGTGAGAAAGCTCCGACAGAAGAAAATGTTCATATATTGCACCGCTGGTATGATTTATGCAGTCGTGTGTTTTGTGAAAATTTTCTTTTACCTTGCAAAAAATGGGCGAATGAAAAAGGTGTTGCTTTTACAGGTCACCTCGATGTTGACCATAGCCCCCAAGGTTGTATGAATGGTTGTAACTTCAATCTTATGCGCGCTCTCAGGTGTTTCGATATTCCTGGTGTTGACGTTATATGGCGTCAAATTTATCCTGTGAATAAAGTAACTAATAAGAATGATTTTAATGCTTATAATGGATTTTTTCCACGTTACGCTTCATCTGTTGCAGCACAGAATGGTACAAAATTTTCTATGAGTGAAATTTTTGGTGTAGCAGGGGCGAGTGTTTCTTACGATATAATGCGCTACACAGTGGGGTACGGGGCAGTTCGTGGAATAAATATTTTCAATCCGTTTAATTTTCCTCTCGGTAGGAATGGTCAGCTTTTAGCTCAGGAATTACCAATTTTTACAGAAAAACAACCATTCTGCCAACATCTTAGTCACTTTAATAGATACACCGAAAGATTATCATATATAAGTTCTCTTGGTGAGCGTGTATATGAAACTGGTCTTTATTATCCAGTTTCCGATTTTCAGGGTCGCTTAAAATTAGAAGAAATAGCAAAAAAATTCGACTCTCTTGGCAGAACTCTTGAAGATATGTTGGTCGATTTTGATGTTGTAGATGACGATGTTTTGCAAGTTGCAGAAATTAAAAATGGTTATATGTGTATGGGTAATGCAAAATATAAACATATAATTATTCCAAAAGATGCATTTATACCCGAAGCCACACAAAAAGCGTTGGATAACTTCAAAAAACAAGGTGGCCAAGTTTCACATGAACTTGTAAATCTTACACCAGTGGTAAAAGTAGATGGTATTGGTCTACGCGCTATGCACAGAAAAGTAGAAAACGGAGAATTGTTCTGCTTTTTCAGAGAAACTGGTGAAAATGGTGATTATTGTATTCACTTGCCATCGGAAAAAGGCTATTTGCTCAATTTAACAAATGGTGAATTGCAGTGTTTAGAAACAGAAAATGGTCTTCTTAAACTCTCCCTTGCAATAGGTGAAACTGCTGTTGTTTTACTAACAGATGAGGGTCTGAAAGCAGAAAAACCAAAATGCTTCAAAGAAGAATTTAATATTACAAGTGATTTTAAATTTCATAAAAAAACAGAACTTGTTTGTGACGAAAACGGATTTAATAATATTAACTATTCTGAAAATGCAGTTTCCATACAACTTGGTGACTGGTCGCAAATTATTGGTAGTGCTTATTCTGGTAGCGGTGTTTATGAAACTTGTTTTACACTTCCAAAAGAAAAAACAGAGAAAGGTGCAGAACTCAATTTAGGCGAAGTTCATTTTGTTGCATCTGTGTTTTTAAATGAACATTCTTTAGGTACAGTAATAGCATCACCATACAAGTTTAAAATACCTGCTGGTGTACTTACAGAAAATAATAAACTTAAAATAGTTGTGACAAATACGTCAGCAAATTGGTATGTACACACAGATTATTTTGAAAAATGGAAAACAGAAGAATTATCTTCGTATTTTGATGGTGAAATAGAATATGCAAAAGATTTCCTGTCAGGTGGGTTATATGGACCTGTTACAATATATACAGAGTAAACAACAAAAACGCAACCAATTCAATTCGGTTGCGTTTTGCTTGTTCAATATCGTTTTTTTAACAAAAGTAAATAGTAAACAAAATAAATTAAGCTTTGTTTATGGTGAAATGTATTGAATTAAGAAGATAAAATGCTGTGTCTTTTTCGTAACTAACCTGAACTATTGGTAAACTGAATTATTTGTTGATTTTGGTTTTGAAGAAGTATATAATATGGTTGTAAAACAATTTTTAATCTATTAAACTGAATATCAATTATAAAGCGAGATATATATAATGAAAGATAAAAACTATTTTTTGAGAAAGGCACAGGAGAAATTTCCTGAACTTCATTATAGAAATATTACTCCGGATATAACGAGGTTTACTGGTTCAGATGGAGATTGTGTTCTGCTTGACCTTGGAGAACACGCGGTGGGGCATTTTTCCTTTGCTTTTGATAAAGAGAATATTTTTGTTGATGCTCCTGTTCGTTTGAATATAAAATTCGGTGAAGATATGAGAGAGATTAATGACGATTTTTCTCAATATGATGGCATACTCTCAAAAACATGGTTGCAGGAGGAAATAATCAATATCGATTTCCCACAAAAAATAACAATGCCCAGAAGATATGCTTGCAGATACATAAAAATAACAGTAGATAGAACAACCCGACCAATAAGACTTTTTGATTTCAGTTTTTGTGCTTCAACAAGTGCAGATATAGCTGTGTTGAAACCTATAAACTCAACAGATGATTTATTGAATAAAATCGATCATGTTGCAACAAATACCCTCAGAGAATGTATGCAGACCTTCTTTGAGGATGGCCCGAAGCGTGATCGTCGTCTTTGGATTGGGGACCTTCGCCTTGAAGCTCTTGCGAATTATTATACATTTAATAACCTTGAAATCGTAAAAAGATGCTTGTATCTTTTTGCTGCGGGGGAATGCAATAATCTCGGATTCTTACCATCATTTGTTTATGAAACTCCATACTACCATTCAGGAGCAACGCATATTGAGGATTATGCACTTTTATATGTTGTAAGTGTATGTGATTACTATGAGCGTACAGGGGATTTGGATGTTGTGAATAACCTTTTGGGAATTTGCAAATCACAGATTGAAAGCTTCAGAGCAACTCTTGACGAAAATCTGATTGCAATAAAGCAGAGTGGTTGGTTTGCTTTTATTGACTGGTGTCCAGGGCTTGAATGTCTTATTTCCTTACAGGGTGTATACCTTTATACACTTGAGCGTTTTGTAGAATTGCTGAAGGCAATCGGCGATGAAGAATTTGAAGAATATTCTTCTCTTGTTTCAGAAGTTCGTTGTGCTTCAAAAAAGCATCTTTATGATGAAAAAAATAAAGTGTTTATAAGTGATTTGGATAATGGTCAGCTCAGCGTTCATTCTCAGGTGTGGATGATTTTAGGCGGTGTAATAACTGGTGAGGAAGCTAAAAAACTTCTTCTTTACTGTCTTAATAATAAAAGTTTCAAGCAACCTGTTACACCATATATGCGTCACTATGTTGTTGAAGCAATGTTGAAGCTTGATATGAAGGCTGAAGCGGTGCAATACCTGAAAAAATTTTGGGGCGGAATGGTGGAACTTGGTGCAGATACCTTTTGGGAGGCATATATTCCCGATGACCTTGATTTCTCGCCATATAAGGATAGAATGATAAATAGCCTTTGTCACGCCTGGAGTTGTACGCCCTCATATTTTATTCGTAAATACGGGTTGTAATTTGAGGGGGATAATGATAAAAAGGCTTGTTGAAACTACAAGTGAAAGAGTGAACTTTTATGAAAACCTCGGTTTTGAGAAAAATAATGATGTTTTTTGAGCGTTCCTTGTAAATAGTTTTAAGGAGAGAATATTACGACAGGCATAAGTATAGCAGCTAAAAGAGAATGGAATGCTGTATTAGATAAATTTCAGGTAAGCATAGATAGTTGCACCAAATATCCATTTGGTGAGTATTTTACTACTGAAATAAATGGCGAAAGCGTAATTTTTTATAGATGTGGCGTTAGAAAAATGAATAGTTCGGCGGCTACTCAATATATGATAGACCATTTTGATTTGAAGATGATAATAGTTGCGGGTACATGTGCAGGAATAGATGATAAATTTAAAACTTTAGATATATTTGTTCCCAATAAAGCAGTTCAATATGACTGTACTGTAAAAGAGCAAGAACCATTGATTAAAGATTCATTTACAGTTAATTTTAATCTGGATTCATTAACTTCTGATGTGTTGACTGGTACAATAGGAACTGCCGACAAAGCTGTTGTTATGTGGGAAGATTATTTAGAGTTAAAAGAAAATAATATAACTATCGCTGATACAGAATCTGCAGCAATAGCTTATATTTGCAAAGCAAATAATGTTGAATGTGTTATAATCAAAGGTATATCCGATTTCCCAACTAATGAACAAGAAACGTCAAACGAAGAACAATTGAATTCATTTATAACAAACATTCCAATCATAATGAATAGAATTATTGATGAATATTTACCACTGGTTTTGAGATCGTCTATAAAATATAACGATTAAATTATGAATTTGAATTGAGCTAAATGTATGAGACTATAATGGAAAAATCCCACTCACTACAAAATCGCGGTGAGTGGGATTTCTATTTGTATTATCGTTTATTACAATGTTTATCAAAGCGTTGTTTCCGGCAAGGCTAAAGAGCTTATAATTGAGTTTGTTGCGTTGCTCGCTTTGTTTTTTGTAATGCTTATAATTTGGTTTATGCTTATCGGTAATAATTCCAAACACCCGAAGCCGGTAACATCCTTTATTGAAAAAGTACCGAATGATATTCATACCGCTTTATCTGCAGGCGCAATTTTCGGTTTAGTGTTTCTGTTTGGTGAATTTATTGAAGGTTTTTACTACGATAACGATATTCTTATACCTACAAATGACCATATAGTTATTACGTGTGCCTTTTTAATTCTTGCTCTTATTGTTCTTACCGAGTGGCTTGCATCTGTCGTGAGAACAAAAAAGGCAGGGGAATCTTGGTTTAAAAATACACTCATTTATAAGCTTATACGAGGTATTATAAGACTTCTTAAATTGTTTTCAAAAACAAGACTTTCCA
>CALAEU010000082.1 GCA_937891215.1 uncultured Clostridia bacterium | reverse complement strand
TGATGATGCTGATTTAATTGATCGTCAGTATAACTTGCAGGTTTCGTCGCCTGGTATTGAAAGAAAGCTTACAAGAGATTTTCACTTTGATTATGCAATGGGTGAAAAGGTTATTTTAAGGCTTATCCGTCCTTGTGATGGCAGACGAGAATTCAATGGTATTCTTACAGGCTATGAGAATGGTGCGGTTACTATTCTTTTAGAGGATGAAATTGAAATGACTGCAGAAAAGAAAGAAATCGCTTTTGTAAAGTTAGACGATTTCAACATATAATTTTGTTTATAAAATTTTTACTATATAAATAATCGAAAGGATTGATTGGAAAAATGGCACCAAGAAAAAAATCAACACAAAACAAAGAATTTTTTGAAGCAATTCTTATGCTTGAAAAAGAAAAGGGTATTCCTGCAGACTTTTTACTTGAAAAAGTTTGTTCAGCAATTGTTACTTCAGTAAGAAAAGATTACGGCGGAGCAGATGTAGTTTTCTGTGACTGTAATCCTGAAAAATACGAACTTCGTGTTTATTTAAAGAAAACAGTTGTTGAAGAAGTACAGGACGAAACGACAGAAATTTGTCAGGAAGATGCAGTAAAATACAAGAAAAATGCACTTGTTGGTGATGTTGTAGAAGTTGTTCTCGAAACTAAACAATTCGGTAGAATTGCAGCACAAACCGCAAAGAATGTTATCCGTCAGGGTATTCGTGATGCAGAACGCGGACTTGTTTTAAGAGAATTCCAGAGCAAACAACAAGAATTAGTTACAGGTAAAGTTCAGAGAGTTGACCCTAAAACTGGTAATGTTACTCTTGAAATTGGTAAAGCAGAAGCAATTCTTCCAAAGGGTGAACAAGTTCCTGGTGAAGAATTCAAAGATGGTCAGCTTGTTAAAGTTTACATTGTAGATGTAAGAGAAACTGAAAAAGGTCCTAAGGCTATGATTTCAAGAACTCACCCAGGTCTTGTAAAACGCCTTTTTGAAACAGAGGTTCCTGAAATTTACGAGGGCTTAGTTGAAATTAAATCAGTTTCCCGTGAAGCAGGCTCAAGAACAAAAATCGCTGTTTACTCAAAAGATGAAAATGTTGACCCAATCGGTGCTTGTATTGGTCCTAAAGGTCAGAGAGTTGCTACTATTGTTGAGTCACTCGGTGGCGAAAAAATTGATGTTGTTGTGTACGATGAAGATCCTGCAAAATTCATTTCTGCAGCGTTAGCACCAGCAACAGTATTAAGCGTAGAAATTGATGAAACTCAAGAAAAAGCTTGTCACGTTACTGTACCTGATACTCAGCTTTCACTTGCTATCGGTAATAAAGGTCAAAATGTTCGTCTTGCTGCAAGACTTACAGGCTGGAAGATAGATATTAAACCTGAAAGTGGTTTTTATGTTCCACAAAATCAGTAATTAGAATTGGAAAGGCAACACTAAAGTCAGTATAAAGGTGTTGTGGTGGTAAAAATGGCGGAAAAGAAAATACCATTAAGAAAATGCATAGGCTGTGGCGAAATGAAGCCTAAAAAAGAACTTATAAGAGTTGTTAAAAGTCCTGAGGGCGAAATAAGTGTCGATTTGACTGGTAAAAAATCAGGCAGAGGGGCATATATTTGCCATTGTAAAGAGTGTTTTGTAAAAGCACAGAAGTCTAAACGACTTGAAAAATCTTTCAGCACTCAAATAAGTGAAGAAATCTACAACCAGATGTTGTCGGAACTTTAAGACTATGGAAAAGAAAGATATTATGAACTTTTTAGGTCTTTCAAGAAAAGCGGGTAAACTATCAATAGGTCACGACAGTGTAATTGAAAGTATTGTAAAAGATAAATCAGAACTTTTGATACTTGCTTCTGACGCTTCTGAAAGACTTAAGAATGAAATTAAACACGCCGCTACTTATGGTAATAGAAATATTCCTGTTATAGAGTCACCATTTTTAATGGCAGATTACTATAATGGAATAGGTAAAAAATCCGCTGTGTTTTCAGTTACCGACAAATCATTTAAAGAAAAATTAGAAACCATGTTCAGGGAGGTATAATATGGTAGTTAAATACAAATTAGGTGAAGTTGCAAAAGACTTCAATAAATCTGCAAAAGATATTTCAGACCTTCTTTTAAAATTCTTTGAAGAACCAAAGAAAAACCAATCTGCTCTCGAGGGCAAAGAGCTTGATATTATTTTCGATGTTTTAACACAGGAAAATCAGGTTGAAAGCTTTAACGAATATTTTGCTATGCAAAAACCAGTTAAAAAGGTTGAGAAGAAACCTGTTGAAAAGAAACCTGAGGCTAAAAAGATTGACAACAAAAAGTCAGAGAAAAAACCTGTTGCAGAAGTTAAAAAAGAAGATAAAAGAGAAGAAAATAAAAAAGCACCTGAAAAGAAAGCAGACGCGCCAAAAGAACAGGGTGCAAAACAAAATAAAGACAATAAACCAAACGATAAAAAGGCGAAGCAGGAAGCTCCTAAAGCACCTGAAAAGAAACCAAATCAGGAGCCAAACCTTAACCCTTTCAAAAAGAAAGAAAAGAAAAAAGACGACGGCCCTATGCAATCAAGAACAAAGGGTGAAAGAGTCAGTATTGATACTCGTGCAAACAATGTTGAACTTGAAAAATACAATGAAAAGTATGAAAACATCGCACCTGCACACTCTATGAACGATAACAATGCTACAAAGCAGAAGTTAAAACAGAAGAGTCAACAATACAGAAAACAGGGTATGCGTTCAGGTAAAAAAGAGACTGAAGCAGAAAGACTCAAGAGAATTGAAGCAGAAAGAGCAAAGAAAACTCTTGTTATTACTGTTCCTGAAGAAATCAGTGTTGGTGACCTTGCTGCAATGCTTAAAAGAACTGCAGCAGAAGTTATCAAGAAACTCTTCAGTTTCGGCGTAATGGCATCAGTTAACGAAATTATAGACTACGATACAGCAGAAATTGTTGCAACAGAACTTGGTGCAAAGGTTAAAAAAGAAGTTGTTGTTACTATTGAAGACAGAATTATTGACGATAGTAAAGATGATGAAAAAGACCTTCTTCCAAGAAGTCCTGTTGTAGTTGTTATGGGTCACGTTGACCACGGTAAAACATCACTTCTTGATGCTATCAGAAATACATCTGTTACAGAAACTGAAGCAGGTGGTATTACTCAGCATATTGGTGCTTATAGAGTAAATCTCAACGGTCAGGATATTACATTCCTTGATACACCTGGTCACGCAGCGTTTACAGCTATGCGTGCTCGTGGTGCTATGGCTACAGATATTGCAATCTTAGTTGTTGCGGCAGACGACGGTATTATGCCACAGACAATTGAGGCTATAAACCATGCAAAAGCTGCTGGTGTCAGCGTTGTTGTTGCTATTAACAAAATGGATAAACCTGATGTTTCACCAGACAGAATTATGCAACAATTAACAGAACACGAACTCATTCCTGAAGAATGGGGCGGTGACGTTATCTGCGTTCCTGTTTCTGCAAAAGCAAGAATGAATATAGACAAACTTCTTGAATCTGTACTTCTTGTTGCAGAAATGAAAGAATTAAAAGCTAACCCTAACAGAGCAGGTAAAGGTATTGTTATTGAAGCAAGACTTGATAAAGGTCGCGGTCCTGTTGCATCATTACTTGTTCAGAACGGTACTGTTAAAACAGGTGACATTATCGTTGCAGGTACTGCAGTTGGTAGAGTACGTGTTATGACAGACGATAAGGGCAGAAAAGTTAACGAAGCAGGTCCTTCTGTTCCTGTTGAAATCACAG
>CALAEU010000081.1 GCA_937891215.1 uncultured Clostridia bacterium | reverse complement strand
TCTGTGCTTTTTCAGTGCCTAAATGGCGGATAGGGCAGTCAACAAGCTTAAGACCTGCCTGAATGGCATTTTTTCTTATTTCCTTAACCTCTGCATCGTTGCTGATGCCCTCAATATGCTCATCTGCGCCGAATTCAAGATAAATCTTGTCTGTGTAGTCAATAAGCTCCTGTGCGAAATCCTCGCCGATAAGTGAGGGCAAATCACCGCCAACCTCGTAGCTTAATGAAAGCTTACCATCGGAGAATGCGCCTGCACCGGAAAAGCCTGTTGTAATATGGCAATAGGGCTTGCAGTTAACGCATTGTTTGGTTTTTGCTTTGGGACAGCTGCGCTTTTCAACGGGCTGTCCTTTTTCGATAATAAGAATGGATTTGTCGCATCCTTTTCGGCGCATTTCAAGAGCAGTAAATATACCTGCAGGACCTGCACCAACGATTACTACATCATATTTCATATTTATTCACCTTAATTTTCAATTTTTACGCCTGAAGTTTTTCTCTTTTCAGCAAGTTCTTTCTGAATCTGAGGCTTCATATCGTCAATTTTGTAGAAGAACATTGGAATTGCGCAAAGAAGCATGCTGACACCGGGAACAATGGAAACAAGGGAGAACATTGCAAAGTTCTGTGTTCTTGTAAGGTCTGTTGCTGCCATAACTGCGGTGGAAGAAAGCATCTGTGCAGGATCAATGTCAATAAACATATACATTAAAACAATACCGCAGGTTGCAAATGCATTACCAAGCTTATTAACAAATCCCTGACAAGCAGCACCAAGAGCATTGTCACGGAAGCCTGTTTTAAGCTCCATATAATCAAGACAGTCACAAATCATTGCAATTGAAATAACATTGATAACACCTAAAGGAATACAGGAGATAATGATGAAGGGAATGCAAGCATAAAGGTTATTTGTAAACCAACCTATAAGAGTTGTGAAAATACTTGCACCAAAACCTAAAAGGCATGTAAAGATAACAATTTTGCTGTATTTGAATTTTTTCATAAGTGCAGGCATAAAGAGCATAGCACCGAACATACCAACAATTGCACATACCTGGAAAATTGTTTTAATTGAAGAAACGCTGGCATCAATAAGTGCAGTTCTTTCTGCAAGAGTCATATCTGCAGTAAGCTCGGGTCCGATGTAGAAAGCGTATCTTGCAACGTGGAGAGCTGCTGCCTGAACCATATAACGACCACTTGAAAGCACACCCATAGCAATAACAAGCATCAAGGGTTTGCAGGTGAAAATTCTCTTAAGCGTGAGAGGCTGACCGGGTTCACGTTTTTTAGGTGGAATAATAACTCTTTCTTTAACCTTGAAATATGTTCTTACATAAAGAATTGAACCGAGAACAACAGTTATAATTGCAATAATAAGATATTTCTGTTTATTGAAAGCAAGGGGGTCGGAGGTGTCGAGAATTTTGGGAAGAGTGAAACCGCAAACAAGGAAAAGCACCTCGGGAATAGCAGAACCAACACCGTTAACAGTTTTACCGATGGAAAGCACCTGGCTTCTTTCCTCACTATTTGGAGTGAGAATATTGGGAAGTCCCCAGAAAGGAACATCAGCCATTGTGTAAAGCATACCCCAACCAACATAAACGATTGCTGAATAAATCATTAAGTATGTTTTTGGCAAATCGGGGCTTAAATACATAAGCACTGTGAATATAGCAATGGGCATTGTTGCATAAAGAATGTAGGGTTTCATTTTACCGCGCTTGGTTTGTCTTTTGTCAACAATAATGCCCATAAGGGGGTCGTTGATGGCATCCCATACACGAGCAAGGAGCATAAGTACCAAAACAAACATAAGGGGCAATTGAAGAACATTTACATAATAGTCACTTATGTAGCTTGACATCATGGCGTAAATCATACCCTGACCTGCGCCACCGATGGCAAATGCCCACAATTCTTTTTTGCTTAAGAATGTGTCCTGCATTTTTTCTTTAACTTTTTCTTTAGACATTTTCATTCCTCCAAGTGATTTTATATTAAAATTAATTATTTGAATTTATAAGCGTAAAATAAATTTGCGGCTTCTTCTGTGTATTCACCGTTTTCTTTTTCAAGAATAAGAGGTGGCTGTATTCTGAAACCTGGTGCAGAGCCTTTTTTTCCCTCAACCATAACAAGACTTGGTTCTTTGCCGATTCTTTGAATAACTTCTCTCATGGATTTTGGTTCGATTTTAAATTTTCTCATAGCAGAGAAGATATCGGGAAGTCTTTCGGGACGTTGACATATACAAAACCTGCCACCGAATTTTAAAAGGAGCGAGGCAGCTTTTGAAGCATCCTCAAGAGTGCAGGTGAATTCGTGACGGGCGTTTTTATAATCCTCACCCTCATTAACAATCCCTGTACCAAGCTTTTTATATGGTGGATTAATGCTTACCAAATCATAGTGTTCGTTTGGTAAAACGCCCTTTAGCTTCCGTAAATCACAATGAACAATATTAACCTTATCAGTTAAATTATTCTCTTCGAGTGTTTTATTGAAAAGGTTTACAGCGCTTTCAGAAAGCTCAACACCTGTAATTTCTTTAGGTTGAAAATCTCTTAACCAAAGCATTGGTATAATACCATTTCCTGTTCCTAAATCACAGCATTTATCTTTATGACGAGGGCCGCAAAAATCTGCTAAAACAATAGCGTCAGAGGTGAAAATGTGAGCATCGCTGACATATATTTTCATATCTTTTGAGAGAGCTTCCGTGCGCTCTTTTCTTGATGCCAAAAAAACACCCCTTATGTTAAAATCTGTACGTACTCATACAAATAACATTTTAACATAAGAAGTACTGTTTTACAATGAATAAAATTACCTGTTTAGAGGTTTTGTAGGTTTGCACAAAACAAAGAAAACTCTTTTGTGTACTTGTTCATTCTTTCACTCGTGCCGTCAGGCACATATCGCGCTGCAGGCATATCGCATTGAAAGATATATCGCAAATCCGTCAGGATTTATATCGCTACAAAGTGCTTAGCACTTTGTATTACTCTTCCATTTGTTTCCCCAAAAACGCTGCCGCTACCTGCGCAAGCTTGATTTCTGTGTCAGTAGGATAATCACCATTTTCGTTTTCAAGAAAAATAACCGCTCCGCCAATATCACCCGAAGCAATAATGGGGAAAGCTAATGAGGCAGATAACTCCATATTATCAATTGGGTGAAAAGGGGATGCCCCATTTTGCTTGATGTAGTTCTCCCTGTTCTCCATTAATTCTTCCATTTCATGGGAAATGTGCTTTTCAAGTACATCCTTTTTGGCAATTCCTGAGGCGGAAACCACATGGTCACGGTCGGTAATAAGAACGGGCATTCCGGATGTTCGGCTGAGAACCTCGGAATACTGCCCCGAAAACTGCGAAATTTCACCCATAGGGGAGTACTTTTTAAAAATAACCTCTCCATCACTTGCGGTAAATATTTCCAACGGGTCACCTTCACATATAACATTGACACTAAAAGCCTTGTCCTTCTGGTGTGGTACTTTCTGGACTATTTGTGCTTTTGAGATACTTTTAGTGTCCCACTCAAAATTTACAGCATTACTCCCTACGAAACTGGATGTCTCCAAGAGTTCCTTGGAGACCGTCCCTGTTTCAAGCAACATAGAAATATCTGATTTGAGTTTTATTTCGATATTGTTATTATAAACAATTATTTTATCAACAATTAGTGATAAATCACCTTTATCAAGTTTTTCTTTTTCAAGAATCTCCTTGAATATTTCAATAGCAGTTCTTGCTATTCTGTTTATTTGTATTCGTGTGTTTCGCTTATCAGCGAGTAATTTTACTTGGTTTTCTAAATATTCAATTTTGTCTGATAATTCATCTTCTATTGCATCGTATCGCTCGTAAATTTCTTCGATTTTTTCTTGTAACACAGTTCCTTCGTATCGTGTTTCAGCACGAGTAAGGTCTCTGTTTCTATAAACAGTGTTGTTTTTCAATTCTTCTTTTTTTCTTGCAAGTTCAATTTCTGCCTTTTCAAGAGAAGAAGTATCATCATTAATTGTTTTAGGTTCGTCTTTGATTGCTTTTTCTAATTCAGCAATCATCTTACTCGAATTCAACATTACTCTTTCAATATATTTTTTTATCATAATATCAAGCATATCTACTCTTGTATGATGTGAAGTACAACCACCTAATTCGCGGTTTTTTCCGTGCTTATGATAAGAACCACAAATGTAGGCTGGTGCTAAATCGGGTCTGCTCATAGAAAACATTGGTGAATTACAATCGCCACAAAACAAAAAACCAGAATATGTTGTATCATATTTTTTAGTACCACGATAATGGTTTGTTGTTCGAGATTTTATTTGCTGTTGAACTTTTGCAAAGGTGACATCATCGATTATTGCTTCGTGATGTTTTTCAAATACACGATGCTCTGCATCATTTACTAATTTGTCTTTACCGTGAATTGTCTTACGAATATATTTCCTTTGTCTCAAAGTACCGATGTAAAAATCATTTACAAGAATTTCTTTTATTGTAGGAACGGCCCAAAGGGGACTTGTTTTGATTTTTGTTGGTTTATCACCGTTTGCAATTCTTTTTGCATCTCTTCGCTCTTTTTCCAACATTCTTGGTGTTGGAACTTTTTTTTCGGTTAAGTGTTTAGCGATTTTTTTATAACCCCATCCATCAAGATACAATTCATAAATTTCTTGAATAACAGGAACAGCATCTTTATCAACTTCATATTCCATTGTTTTGCCGTTAGTGATGTAATAACCATATGGAACAGCACAAACCCACTTGCCTTGTTGCTGTCTGATATCAATAACAGTTCTAACTTTTTTAGAAGCATCCGTAACAGGCATTTCATTCATTAAGAATTTAAATTGAATTTGTTGCCAATCGTCTTTGGTAGGGTAGTCAACAACATCAGTTATTGCTATAATACGAACCCCAGCATCTCGCAAATCTTCTAACTCTACAAGACCTCTGCTGTTACGACGAGAAAAACGAGATAAGTCTTTAACAATAAGAATATCGTAGTGTTTACTCATTAATAGAGGTCTCATTTTCTGATAATTTTCTCTCTGCTCAAAAGTATAACCTGAGCGATCACGGTCAATATAAAAATCAAGATTGCTGTCAGGAAAATATGTTGCTACATAATCTTGAATAATTTTTTTCTGATTTTCAATTGATGTGCTATCTTGATCTTTTTCGGTGTCAACTGAAATTCTGGTGTAACCAGCAATATTATATGCCATAAAGTATATGTACTCCTTTCAATGATGTATATTTTATCGAGCATCTTTATGAACAACATTGTAACATAAAGATTAATTAGAATCAATTGTAATTTGTGGTATTTTTATTAAGCATATTATAAATGATTTATTTTTTGCTACAATCTTATTTATATGTAATGCAGATGTTTAATCTGCATTGAGAGATGAGTTATCGCCGAAACTTTGTTCGGCGATAATTTCTCGATTGTGAAGCAAAAGGTTTTTAGTATTGTCCAGAAGATTTCCATCTCCTGATACAAAGGTACAAACCTTGTAACCCTTGCTTTTGTGTTCATCATATTTTTTGTTCAAGTCTTGTTGTAGGTTATCGTCATTTCTTTCTTTTTGTGTTAGCCAGTAAAATATGATTTTAGAATTCTCGTTGATTTCCTTAATCATAAACTGATGTATGACCTCCTTCCTTTTCTTATATTATTTTCCAATAAATGTTCAATTATGCAGCAGGGGATAGATTGAATTATGTTTTGGTTGGTTGACAATCATTTGGGATATTTATATTGTCGGTAATTGAGATAAAATTAACTCCTGCATTTTGTAGGTTTCCTAATTCCAAAAGAACATTACCGATATGACGAGAAAAACGAGATAAGTCTTTTACAATAAGAATATCGTAATGTTTACTCATTAAAAGAGGTTTCATTTTCTGATAATTTTCTCTTTGCTCAAAAGTAAGACCAGAGCAGTTTTTATCAACATAAAAATCAAGATTGCTGTTAGGGAAATATGTTTTTACATAATCTTGTATGATTTGTTTCTGGTTTTCTATTGATGTGCTATCTTGCTCGTTTTCATTACAATGTGCACATCTGATATAACCAGAGATTTTAAATTTGTCCATAAAGTGTGTACTCCTTTCTTTTTGGGTAAATAATATATAATCGTATTTTTTAACACTTTTGTTATGCAGCAGTTGTGAGTGTAATAGAAGTTGCAACATTTGTTGCAACTTCTATTTTTGTTGTCTGACTTTCTTTGAAGAAACCAGCAAGAACTGGTATCATTATCGGCTTTTCGTAAGTAACACCGTTTTCTTTTATTATCTTTTTGCCAATCGTTATAGTAATGTATGCTTTGGCAACAGGTTCTTCATCTTTATTTATTTTATAACCCTGTTTCTTCCAAGCACCTCTGGTATAAATCTCTTCTGCCGGAACTATTTTATCTTTTTTTAATAAACCTCTAATTGCTCCATCGGAAGCAAGTTTGATTTTTAAGTTGTTTATTATTTCAATGTTTGTCATTAACTATAAATC
Source organism: uncultured Clostridia bacterium (assembly GCA_937891215.1). Next base: position 18,261 of record CALAEU010000081.1, on the reverse strand, counting down.
TCCTTTCTGGATTTTAGTGTAGTTAATTCGTGGCCTCGAACTATACTTCGATTATAGCCTCTGAAACCCGTTTTGTCAAGCAATCTGCACAAATTACGGAAGGTGCACAAAAAAAGTGTTGTGCAATATGCACAATAAAAATAGCAGTAAAGAAATTTTCGAAAACGATAAAGGTTGGAGTTTTTAAAAAGGCGAATTTTTTTCTCATAACTTTTTTGCTCAAAAAATGGCTTGAAAAATTTTTTTGTGTCACATTTAAAGAAAATGTCACTTTTCAATTTTTTCTCATAACTTTTTTGTTTTTTGGGGATTTTTTTCATCAAAAAAGTTTGTTGAAAATACACAATAAAAACGGGTGAAAAATCGCAAAAAAATTGAGAAAAAATGAAGGTAGGAAAAACAAAGAAATATGTGAATTATGGTTAAGTTTAAAGGTTTTTTATAAATGCAATTTTTTCTCATAACTTTCTTGTTTTCTATAAACAACAGCGCAGATATAAATCTGCGCTGTTGTTTCTTTTAATCATCTAAAATTGATGAAACAAGTTCATCATAACCTTGTTCTGATTCTGTTTTTTGAATTGTTTCTTTGATAGGTGTTACCTGATTTATTAGTTTACTTAAAAAACCTTCCTTACTTCTTCTGCGAAGTTCTTCAATGTTTGCATATTTTCTATCAGTGTTATTGTTCATCTGTCAATATCCTCACTTTCTATATTCTTATGTTGTTCTTCCAACAATTCCATTTCTTTTAAAGTTTCCATTAAAAATTCCACAACCTTTTCAGCCTTTGCGGCAGCACTTAAAATTTCGCTCGGTCTATCTTTTAAAAAACTTGACCAACTATGAATATAAGCAATTGCATTGTCAGGTGTGTTGCTGTCATCAATGATTTGTAGTTCATTTGCGATAATCTCAGAAGAAATTTCTGCAATCAATTCTTCTTTGGCATAATCAATTTTCGCATCAACAGAACTTTTATTATCAAATCTTCCAAGTAGCATACCTGTGCTATGTGCCATTTCGTGAGCAAGTGTTGTTATATAGTCATAAACACTCTTAAAATTTGTCATCTCTGGCACACGAATTCTCATGTCGTGGGAAAAATATGCTTCTGTACCATCTTTGATGATTTCTACTTTTATTCCATATTTCTTACAATAATAATTAAAAAGTCTGTTGAAACGGTCGAGTGCTTCTCGCATCTGTTCTGTTATTTCATCGTAATTATAGTGTTTAAAATCAAATTTAGATGGAAGAACTTCTCCGTTATCAGAGCGAACAATATCTTCTCTACTGAAAACAGGAGTATATTTTAAAATTTTTCGTTGAACTTCTAAACCGGTTTCTTCATCAATCATAGGTTCGCCAGTTTCTTTATCAATGACTGGTTTTGTTGTATAAAAACAAACCATAGAACTTCTTGCCCCTTTTCTGATGTGATAAAAAGTATCGGTGTTTTTTTCGTTTATATCGTTTATCATTCTCTTGGTTAAGTATTCTGTATTATCTAAAATCAATCTGTTAATTCCTGTATATGCTTTCATCGTTTCAAAACTGTATGCTCTATTTGGACTTCCAATAGCAAAAGGTTTTATCCAATGGAATGTTTCACCTTTTTGTTCTGCTTCCTGCATACGAGCAAGTATTTTATCTGTTACTATATTTGCAATACTGTTTCCCATATCAGTTAACTCCTTTCATCGCTCTTCTTCGTCATTGTCGATTTCCTCGGTCTCTTTATCTAAATCAATATCACAAAGTTCTCTTACTGTTCCCTTTGAATATAAATCTCTTTCAATTGTAAAACCGAAAGGAAGATGAAGATTTTCCAATTCAGAAAGCATAACATATCCCCATTCCCATTCGAGAATGTGACAGAAACCAAAAAGCAAATAATCTCCGTTTGGTTGTTTCTCTGCTTCCGTAATGAGCCAAGTTCCAGCACCAATAGGATTAAAATACTTAACCAGCACTTCGGCATCATAACCTTGTCCATCTTTTGAATAAAGTGGTGTTTCATCAAATTTCTTTTCTAATTCTTTTGTTAAAAGTTTCATAAATCATTCTCCTTTTCGCACCCAAGGTTTTTAGGGTTTAAAAATTTATCGATTACCTATGCGATTGATTTATGAAATAAGTATGTTAGAAAAGAAATTTAAGAGATTTTTTCTCATAACTTTTGAAAATATATAAAAAGAAGAGGACTACCGTTTTAAGGTAGTCCTTCTGTTAAATCTATTCCTTGTTTTTCCAAGTCAATCATTTGATCTAGAAATCCAACTAATTCTAAATATGCGATTTTTTCTTTATCAGAAACAGTAGGTAGTAGTTCAAAAATTTTTTGGATTTTCTCTTTACAACTTAAATCTTTATATTTTCGTTGGAATTCAAACTTTATATGTAGTTTTTCTAATTGTTCTTGTAGTTCATTATCACTTAGTATTAAAATCACACCTTACTTCTGTAAAAAATTTTAAATACTTGGTCGGTTAAATTCTTTGTAAAGCATATCTGCTAATGCTGACATAATTGCATTATATTTGCTCTTATTCTGGAACAGGGAAGTAAATGCTTCTGTCTGTTCTACATAACTGTCCTGTGCAACTTCATCAAAGGTTTTCGGGAAGATGCTTTCTGCGAATACCTGTGGGTCAGAAGTTTGAGCAACTTTTTGCAGTTTTTTATCTTCTTTAAGTCTATCGTGAAGAGCATAAATAAGAACTCTGTCAGCATCGCTGAAATTACCTGCAAATAAGTCGTTTATTTTCTGGATAACTTCTTCCAAAGGTTCTTTTGCTTCTGGTACTGCTTTGCCTTTGCTGTCAGCAGGTTCATAAACACCTGACTGGTCAATAAGAGCAATACTACCTTTGAAGGTTTCTTCTAACTTGTAGAATTCTAATTTTAAAGCACCTTCAAGGTCAATCATTTGTGTTGGTTCAGCAGGGAGCAGTTTTACAAGATATGAGCAGAAAACATATTCTTTCTGCATATCTGTATCAAACATACGACAAACTTGTGATATATAACCATACCATTTAATGTACGAGCGAACTTGTCTTCTGAAATTATATCGCTCGTCTGATGGCATCTTGTTGTAACGGTCTGCAACAGGTTTAAGAGCAGAAGTCATTTTACCCATCATCGTATTGTCTTGCTTTTTATCGGAGTAATAAATATTGCAGAAAGACTCAATATCATTCAATGAATAAATGTTATAGTCGTGTAAGTCTTTTTGTAGTTTATAAATTAAGTCGGTATTAACTTCTTGTGAAAGAGATGTTTCTTGATAGAAGGGTTGAAATGCTTCGTGAATATCATCTGCAGTATTTACAAAGTCAAGAATGAATGTGTCATTTTTACCAGTACAAATTCTGTTTAATCTGGAAAGTGTCTGAACACATTTTACACCACGAAGTTTCTTATCAACTATCATCGTGTGAAGCAAAGGTTCATCAAAACCAGTCTGGTATTTCTCTGCAACGATAAGAACATTAAAGTTGTCGTGGAATTCTGCTTTTGTCTGTTCTTCTGAAATATGAGAACCGTCCTTGCGAATATTAAGACTTGTTTCTGTATGTTCTTCACCACCATCTTTAACAGCACCAGAAAAAGCAACAAGAATATCAACATCTGTGTAACCTTGCTCTTCAATGTATCTCTTAACTTCGTGATAATAGCGAACTGCTGCCAGACGAGAAGATGTAACGACCATCATCTTACCTTTGCCACCAATTGCTTTTGATGTAGTGGAACGGAATGTTTCAACAATAATCTGTGCCTTTTGAGAGATGTTGTATGGATGTAACTCTTCAAAACGACGAATAACCTTTGCCGCACGAGAAGCAGGAACTTCTGGATTGTCAGGAATAGTCTTGGCAATCTTGAAGCAGGTGTGATATGTCATATAGTTTTGTAACACATCCATTATAAATCCTTCTTGGATTGCCTGTTTCATTGAATATATGTGGAAAGGATGGAAAGAACCATCAGAATATTCTGTGCCGAACATCTCCAAAGTCTGTCCTTTTGGAGTAGCGGTAAAGGCAAAGAATGAAAGATTCTTATGCTTTCCGTGAACAATGATTTCTTGTAAAAGTTTATCGTTTCTGTCGATTTCATCTTCTGCCATACCTTCGATTTCAGCATATTCTCGGAGTGCTTCCTCAGTATCAGCAAGAGCAGTTTTTAATTTTATAGCAGATGAACCAGTTTGAGAAGAATGTGCTTCATCCACAATAATAGCGAAACCTTTGCCTTTTGTGTTTTCAACTTCTTGGTAAATGACAGGGAATTTCTGTAAGGTTGTAACAATAATTCTGCTACCATTATTGAGTGCATCTCGAAGGTCTTTTGAAGTTTTACCTTCACCAATAGTTTCAACCGTGCCAAGAGTGTGGTCGAATGATGAAATTGTATCTTGCAACTGTCTGTCCAGAACTGTTCTGTCCGTAACAATAACAACAGATGAAAAAACAGGTTTATTATATTCATCGTGTAAAGATGCCAGACGGTATGCAGTCCAAGCAATAGAATTTGATTTACCAGAACCAGCACTATGTTGTATTAAGTAATTGACACCAGTTCCGTTTTGGCGAACATCAGCGATAAGTTTACGAACTACATCTAACTGATGGAAGCGAGGGAATATGAGTGTCTTATTATCTTTACAATGAATGAATTTCTGGATAATATCCAAAGCACTTTCTTTCCTGAGTACATTTTCCCAGAGATATGCAGTTGGATATCCGTTAGGATTAACAGGATTGCCTTTACCACCATCATTACCTGCACCATTAGAACCTTGGTTAAATGGCAAGAAATATGTATCGCCCTTTGCTAATTTTGTTGCCATATAAACATCAGTATGGTCAACACAGAAATAGGCGAGAATTCGTTTGTTGAATTGGAAACAAAGTTCTCGGGGGTCTCTGTCGTACATCCATTGTCTTTTAGCATTATCAACATTCTGTCCTGTATATTGGTTTTTGAGTTCCAAAGCAAAAACGGGAATACCATTGAACACAAGAACCATATCAACGGATTTATTGTTGTCTGCTGAATAATGCCATTGACGAACCACATTACAAACATTTTGTTTATATAAAGTGGTCGCAGTTTTGTTTAAATGCGATTCTGGGCGAAAATAACAAACACGGAATGTAATTCCTCGGTGTTTAAAACCGTGTCTTAAAACAGAAATCAGACCATAAGAATCACAAGCATTATTGAAGGCAATACAGAACTTGCGAACTGGGTCGCTGTTGCAGGTGTTTTCAAAGCGAACCCATTCTTTTGGTTGAGTTGATTTTATAAAATTTATAAGAGTATCAACATAAAGACCGGTTGTTGGATCGTATGTATCGTTAGTGTTAGTGTAACCACCTTGTTCGGTTAGTAAGAAAGATTCAATATCTTCTTCAAATCTTTTTTCATTTGTTATCATAGGTATAACCTCCTATGGTTAATTAGAGTGTTCGTTTATATATTTTATAAGAAGTGTACAGAAAGTTTGGCTTGCTTCCATTCTATATTCAGGTTTGATATCATCCAAACTATCAAGAAAGTCTTGCAGTTTGTGAGCACTTTTCAAGATATTCTCAATCTGAGTTAAATGTTTTTTGTCTGCTTGTTCCTGTATATATGTATTATTAAACATTTTGTAAATCGGGTTCATTTTGTTCTCCTTTACTATAGTTGAATGTAGTGCCAAAGCATTCGTCAGCAGTATTAAAATATACCTTGCGAACTTCTTCAACCCAATCGTGTATTACTCTGCCGTGGGATAATGCATCCAAGCAAGGGAAAATACTTAAAAACATATTGGTTATCCAAGCCAAAGAAATTGCCGAATGTTCTGCTGGTGTAGTAATACCATAATCAGAGTGGCCTACGACCACAAGAGACTGCTCGTCCATTAGGCTCAATCGTTTAAAAGTTCCTTGCGGTGAACCGTGAATAAGAAAACAACCTTTTTGATACTGCTTCTTCCATGCACTATCAACACCACAATTTTCTTGTATGGTATTAAATCCGTGTATTTTCAGTTCTGTACCATCATCTTTTTTAGCACCTTTCGCCCAATCAAATGTTTGGTTTTCCGTTTGAGATTGCTCTACATACTGCTTTGCAATCATTTCTCCATATTTCATTATAAAAGAGGCATTGCAACACAATTCATACATAGATCGCCATCTGGCATAAGCACAATCAGCAAAACCAAATTTCATTAAATACAGAATTTCTAAAAACTCCTGACAACAGCGACCTTGCATATATTGTAATGCCAAAAAGGTGTACTGTTTTTCCTTTTTGATATCATCAGAAATGTTATCATCAACAAAAGCACTATATCGTTCCGCTGCTTCTAATGCCATTACATACATAGTTTCCGAAACAGTAAAGCATTCACCCCAAATGGAATTATGATGGGCAATAAATTTATCTTGTTCTATTTTTTGTTTATGCGATATTTCGTATTTTTTCTCGATAAAATACTCGTGGTAATCTTTTGATGCTTGGTCTAATAATAATTTTAAACTGTCATTGATGGTATCTTGGTCTAATTTTTTTATGATTTCAGCATCAGAGAGCCCCTGTTTTTGCCATTCAAGAATAGTATCAGTATATACATTTTTAAAAACATCAGAAAGATAGTCTGTTATCAAGTGTGGGTCACCTCTTTCTTACCAGTAACATATTCATATATTACGGACTTTTTGTAAGATTCCATTTCTGCGAGAAGAGCAGTCTTCTTGGTAATAAGAGTGTCAATCTCGGCACACTTTTGTTCAAGAACTGCAACAATTTCATTTTGTTCTTCAATCGTTGGTGGAATGATACATTTAATTGACCTAATTGTTTCCATAGACAAACTCGGTTGAGCAGTAGCTTTTTTGATTTTGTTGACCTCTTCTTGCCCAGAACTTGACATTAGGAAATACAATAAAAACTCTTCGGAAATGAATTTCTTCATATCATCATTGATAACAATTTTGGCAACATTGGGTGCAAGGTGGTATCTTCTTTCCTTATCAAAAATCGCAACCTCTCCAATTCCTGCTCCTATAAATGTGATTATCAAACACTTTGTATCTAAAGCACATCTATTTAACTTTTGCGACAAAGGCATAGAAATAAATTCTGAGATGCTATCCAAAAACCTACCCATTTTTATATTTTGAGCACGAACTATGGGAACTTCGCCATCATCAGTAATATTATCAACCATATCTTTTGTGAACTCAAATCCGGCAAGCTTAGTTACAAAGCACATTCTTCCAATAGTAGTAATTCCCCAATCAGCGGGAATTTCACCTATCCACTTTATGCCCGAATCCTGCATAAGTCTGTTACTACGAATTCCCTTAGTAACAGCATCAGTGATTACAGATTGTTTGAGTTTCTTGTATTCCTCAATGGTTGCTTTTGTCTTTACAATTACCGTATCAATCTCAGCACATATTATGTTTAGTTGTTCTGCAATTTTTGCCTGTTCTTCAAGTGCAGGTTCAGGAATAAAAATTCTTTTCATATCCTGCCAGTTTGTAGTCCAAAGGTCATCTACAATACCGTGTCCCCATTTATAGAATTCATCAGAGAACATCGTGGAATGAAATAACCAGTCATAATATTCAGGGTTCATTTCATCCCTCGGACACAGGATAGTGTTGATAAGTGATACTGAACCATCATAAGCGGATATTCCGCAAGAACCTCTTCTGTCAGAGCGACTATTGATTGCGAAATCACCTTTACACACTAACTTTCTATCATCGTGAGCATCGGTTTTCGCCGCAGTTGCCAACTGAGGAACAATGCCTTTCATTGTCACAGATAGTGGTGGATATTCTGTATCACTAACTTTTGTTTTTCGTTCCGTGTATTGAGTGCCGATTCGCACAATATTCCAATCAGCAGGAATTTTGCCAATCCACTCAATTCCACTATCATTCATTTTTCTCATGTTTCTTCATCCCATCTTATTGGATTAAATTCACCATAATACTCATTAAAAATATTTTTTGCTATATGTAAATATCGTATGTGCCAGTTGTACTTTTGCAGAATTTTAATATCTGTTTCCTTTTTGGCTTTTACACAAAATTCTTTATATCCTTTTGTTAAAAGATATTCTGCATCTGGCAACTCTGCATAGTTTATATAATCAAAGAAGTACAAACCATCTGTATCTTTCAAACAATAGTATTTTTCATCAAAGAACTCTTTTTCGAAAGTATTTGCTTTAAAAAATTCAATCAAAGAATTAGAAATTACAATGCGAGGATAAATAGCAAGTTTCTCTTCATAGTTTACTACTTCTGACAAACCATTACCCCAAACCATCATTTCATTTATTGCCAATGAATTCAGGGTTATCCCACCCCTAAAAAGCATATTTCGTTTCGCAAATTGAAAAAGAAATAGTTGTAAGAATTTTGAGAGATTTTTATAAACTGCAAAAACACTTTCAAAATCAGTTTTATCAGGAACTTCTTGGGCGATAAGTATATTGTCAGAAAAAACCTTAAATTCAAATCTATCAAATACCTTTGTCTCATTCATAGTCATTGCAACACTGTATGCATTATAAATATTCTCAAAGATTTCTTCATCATTTTCTGATATATTTGATTTAGAGCCCAACAAATCAATATAGCAAATTAAGTAGTCGTGTTTTTTAGGTATCTGAAATAAGTATTCTGGTAATTTAATATGTTCCGTAGTTTCCATTTTCTTACCTCAAACCTTATTCAAATAGTTTTTTAAGCGAGGATGAAATTTCCTCTTCAAGTCCTATAATTCTACTCAAAATGTTATCCGCTGCTTCGGGTTTCTGGTATTCATAAAAATATCGTGTCATTGGTATTTCGTAACCAACTTTTGTTTTGTTTTTATCTATCCAAGCATCTGGTGAATATGGCAACACTTCACGAACAAAGTAAACATCAATATCTTCTATAAGAGGTATATTCTCGGTATCACGAAGAGAAGTATCTGCAACAAGTTTACCTTTCTTTAATACAGGTTTACCAGTTTCATCTCTTTGAGGTCTTTCTACAACAATTTTGTTGTAACCAAAGTCTACACTTTCAAAGATTTTGCTTTCGCAGTAAATACCGTCCTTGTCACCATAAATACCTTCTTGAAATTCACCATATGCTTTAACAATAAGGTTTCGACAGTAGTCAGAAATGTCATTTCGTTTAGTACCGATAGGTTTTCTTCTCTGTTCATAACAATGGGAAGCATCAATTAACTGAACCTTACCTGTACGATAAGAAGGTTTGTCTTTTGAACATATCCAGATATATGTAGCGATGCCAGTATTCATAAACTGGTCGGTAGAAAGTTGAACGATAGCATCTAACCAGTCGTTTTCTAAAATATAACGACGAATTTCAGAAGGACCAGAACCAGCATCACCAGAGAAAAGGGGAGAACCATTCTGAATAATTGCCATTTTTCCATTTTCCGAAAGTTTTGCAAGTCCATTTAAAACAAATAATTGCTGTCCATCAGATATTTTAGGTAAGCCAGGTGCAAAACGACCGTTTGTACCAAGTTTTGCTTCATCTTCAACTGCTTTTTGTTCTCTTTTCCAGTCGATGCCGAAAGGTGGGTTGCTGATGATGTAGTCAAATTTATAATCTGGGAACTTGTCTTCTGATAAAGTATCGCCAAATCGCATATTGTTTGGGTCTCCACCACGAATCATCATATCTGCTTTTGCAATTGCATATGTACTTGGGTTAAATTCTTGTCCGAAACAAGTAACTTCTGCATCGGAGTCTAATGTAGCAATTCGTTCTTGCATACAAGAAAGCATCTGCGATGTACCCATAGTCATATCGTAAACAGTAATACTATCAGAAAGTTTGCTGTCGCAAAGAAGTAAGTCAGTCATAAGGTAAATAATATCACGACTGGTGAAGTGTGCTCCTGCTTCCTCGCCATAACTTTCATTGAAACGACGAACCAAATCTTCAAAGATATAACCACAATCAACAGCACTTATTTTATCTGGGCCCAGATAACCTTTGGGTGAATTGAATTCTTTAATTACAAGGTAAAGTGTGTTGCTCTCAACCATTCTTTTAATAATGTTATCAAAATCAAATTTTGTAAGAACATCCTGCACATTACCAGAGAAACCAGCGAGATAATCTCTGAAATTCGTTTCGATGTTTTCTGGGTCAGCAAGTAATGTTTCAAATGTGTATTTAGATGTGTTGTAAAATTGATAACCGGAAGCACGAGTTAAGAAACCATCAACAACTTCAAAATTTTTCACTTTATCATATGTTTCTAAAACATTGCTGTGTGTAGGAAGCAAACAGTCATGGAATCTTTTTACAACGGTCATAGGTAAAATAACAAGACCATATTCGTGAGGTTTAAATGGACCTCGAAGCATATCTGCCACATTCCAGATAAGCGATGCTTTTTCAGAAATGTTTACACCAACATTAGTAATTTCGTTCATTATTATTGTTCCTCGCTTTCGGAAACTTGTGTAGCAACAGGAATGTACTCAACTATGTCGCCATAGGTCACACCCAAACCTTTACACAGTTTGTTAAGAATAGTCATAGAGACTTCTTCGTTCTTGTTGATTTTTGTCCAAGTGTTAGGGGAGATACCACACATCTTACGACAATCTGATGCAGATATATCGTGTTCCAGACAGTATCTGAATAGAGGTTTGTAACTTACCATAGTAATACCTACCTTTATACTAATTTAATATGCTGATATTAATTATAAACTTATATTCACTATAAATCAATAATAAATCACAAGTATTTGGGAGAATATCACTTATATTCAATAATATTGGGGTAAAGTAATTCCTATGTAATAAATAGTATCAAGATAATTCTTACCTATAATTTTTTAGAACCCAATATGGGTTTCTCTAAAAACCGAATAACTGTTATTGGTTTTAAAGTTGTATATTGGGTATAATATAATACTTTACGAACATATTTGATGAAAAATAGTCTCAAAAAAACCATCTCACAAACGTGAGATGGTTTATCTTCTTCCTTTAATATATAATTCTTTTTTGTTCAAGAATTGCTGATTTTGGGATCCAACCTGACCATTGAATTTTATTTAAACATTCGGTTCTATAAATCTTTACTGCAAGTAACAATTCTTCTTCTGTCGAAAATGGGTTTATATATTTATGACCACCACAATAAGGTCCCATTCCGAAGTATCTGCTAACTGGGTTCGTTATTGTTGCACCACATTTAACACATATTCCGAAATTATCTTCGTCAATGTCACCATACAAATTCATAAAAAACATACCTTTTGTTTCATTCGTGATTTCTCCGAACATTATTCTCAAAGGCATTGGTTCATTGTTGTTGTATTTCTCCATAAAATCAAAGTTATGAGATGATTTTTCGGTCATATATTTTTTCACTTTTATTTTATATAACTCCTTTTTCATAAATCATTGCCTTTCTTCGCAATCAAGGATTTTAGGTTTTTTTAATATAGATTACCTATGCGATTTTGATTTATGAAATAAGTATGTAAAACGGAGAATTCATTGTATTTTTTCTCATAACTTTTTTCTCCGATAATAAGTTGCTCTGCTAATTCCGAGAATTTCCCACGGTTTTTGTTCTGTTTTTTTATTTCCAATTTCTTTTGCTAATCTGTAAATTGTTGAGGTTGATAGTCCGACTTTTTCAGAAATGGTTTTATAACTTTCGCCAATTTTCAATAATTCTCGTGCTATCTCTTTTTGTTTATCTTTCAATTTCTTTCGTTTTTGAATTTCCATATTTCGTGTCAAATTGACCGAGTGTTTTGAATATTCTTTTTCAAACCTTTTTATATCTTCTTCTGATGCTCCTAATTTTTCAAAAAATACATTACTTCTGATATGAAAAGGGTTCTGAATTTCTTTGAAAATATACTCGATGCTATCAAGAGATTCTTCGAATGAATCGTTTAAATGATAGCACCACTTTTCTGCTTCTGGGGTGGACATTATCTCTTTCGCAGCATTAAATCCGTAATAGAGTAAGAGGTCTCTTTTGCCAATGATATCATCCAATTCCAATGACCACCATTTTATAAAAGCAAGTCTTTTTCTATGTAGGGCATCATAACAACCTCGCTGATATTGTGTTTGTCTGCCTTTTGTAACATTTTGCTCATTGTTATTGAAATATTTGTTTTCGGCTTTGCAAACATTCTGTTTCTTTTTATGAGGTTTATCTTTTTTGGGTATGCAATTTTCTATTGCAACAGGATGATTGCGAAGTGATTGGTTTAGTTGATTTATATCAAAACCCTTTTCGTGTAATATTTCAATTTCTGTTTTCGTTCCTGTATGTGTGTTATAGGTATCAAATAATCTGAATAATCCAACAGAATTCTTACTTGCAGAAACATCAATTTCAATATGTTTTTCTAATTTTGGATATTCACTTAAAAAGTCTTTGAAGATAATTGCGAGGTTTTCTATAATTTCGTGATATATAAATTGTAGTTGTTTTGATGCCGAATTGATATGCCACCACATTTGTATGCCTCTGCCGGTTTTATGTAATATGTTTGGTAATGGCAATTTGAAACTACCCTCAATAAAAAATAAGTCTCGTTTTATTCTCCACACGAATTCATCAATTAACTCATTTCGTAGGTGTTGGTTCATCCTTCCGTGAATGTCGAAATCTAAAACGATGTTGTTTAATGAAAATAGATTCGTGAGTCGTCTTTTGGTGTAAGTACATGTTGAATTTGCTGTGATGTAATAGTTCATACTTTTCATTATTTTTAGGGTTTCGATTCTATCTGGTAAATCTTTTGGAAGATAACTGCCCAAACTTTTCATCTCTTTATTCTTATTTAAAACAGCGAGATGAACCATACCTTGATATTCCTCGTTTGCTGGAAAAAGAATTTCATAAACATTCAAGCAAATAACTCCTTTCAAACTTATTTGAAATAAGAATGAAAGATTTGCTGACGAAAAAAATTTGCTCATAAGCAAAATCGCTTATGAGCATTCATTGTTTTTATAAAGTATTTTTTTATAATTAGCAATCTGTCGCTTGTCGAGGTAATCAAATTCCTCACAAATAAATAGTAACATCTGGCACATTCCTCTTATTCGGATAGAATAATCTGTTTCTCCATTGCCACTTATATTTAGATAAACGGCAATAGATTTAACGAGATAAGTTTTAAGAAACAGTTTATGGTAGTTCAATTGTCTTCCTCTGAATTTTAATTCGTCACGAAGGTCTTGCTCTTCAAGCCACAGCATAACTTGATTTATTCTTTTTTCGTTATCCATAATAACCATCCTTACTTTAATTTCTTTGTTTTATCAATGATTTCAGATGCTTCAACTTTTAAGTTTCGTAACTCGGTATTTAGAAAAGTTATATCGCATACCTGTACTAATGTGTCTTTAATAAAAGTTCTAAGTGAAGTGTTCTTCGCCTTTGCCATCATCTGTAATTGTTGTTTTGTGTCGGGATCTAAATAAATCTTTATTTCTTTTAATTCAATCTTGTTTTTCTCCATTTTCATTTTCTCCTTTCAATATCATTTTTATTTCTCGTTTTCGTTGTTTTAGTGTTTCTCGCTCGTTTTTAGAGAGGGTAGCACTGTTGCTTAATTTCGATAAAATCACATCTAATTCTTCTTTTAACCTTGCTTCTGAATTGGGTTCGTCAAATTCTCTGTGCAGAAGGTCATTAAGAAGTTTATTTACAGATGTGTTTTTATCAAGTGCGATTTGTTTGATTTTCTTTTTGAAATCTGCTGAAACATAACAGCGAATATCCGTTTTCTTTTCCATCTGATAACTCCTTTCTTGTAAAAGTAATGTTGCTTATTCGCTTAATATAAGAATGATAAATATTGATCTAAATTGGGAGAAAATGTACTGTGCGAAAGTTACCCCTACGGAGTAGCCCAACCGAATGTCTGGTACGGACAGTCGTAATATTGGGTTATTACAATGTGCGAAGCAATTGGAATAAAAAGAAATTTGTCATACTTATATTAAATAAGAAAGGAGATGGTGTTATGCCGTATGATTTAACTGTGAGTTTTCATAAAGGAACTTGCTCATCTGCTCATTTGGGGCATAATAGAAGAACTATTCCTGTGCCTCATTCAGATGCCAGCAGAAGAGATTTAAATGTGTGTTATGTAGATATGTCTCTCCAAGATGCTTATCATTATTTATTTGATGAAGCATTAGAGCAGTATAATTCAGGTAAGAAACCAAGTAGGCAGATAAGCAACTACCTTGAACATATTCAAAAACAATATGAAGAAGGAGAGCGAAAGTATCAAGAAGCAAAATCAAGAGGAGCAAGCACAAAAGAACTTTCGAGAATAAAATCCAGATATCCAAAACCTTTTTATGAAATTATTGTTTCTGTTGGTAATTATGATGCCTACAATGGTGCTTTTGCTTCTGGTGGCGAAAGAGAACAAGTTACTGTCGATATTTTAAATGAGTATATGTCTGAATTTCAAAAAAGAAATCCACACTTGTTTGTCTTTTCAAGTCATTTGCATAGGGATGAAAAATCTGTTGCACATATACATTTGGACTATATAAGTTGGACAGATATTGAAGGTCGGGGATTGCCTGTTCGGGTTTCTGAAAATGGTGCTTTTAAGCAACAGGGATTAACATCTGGTACAACAGGCGATAATGGTTCGATTGCCTTTCAAAATAGGGAAAGAGAGATTTTAAGCGAGATTGCCAGAAAGCACGGTATAAACATTATCGAAGGGAAACATTCAAAAAAACATCTGCATAAAGAAGAATATATTTTGTCACAGGAAAAAGAAAAAAGTAAGAAAGACCAAATGCTCATAGACGATAAAGCAGGGGAGTTATTAAGGTATCAAGATGAATTAGTTGAATATCTGAAAAATAATGGAATTGAGAATGCTTTTTCTGAACATATCGAAAATCTATCGCTCAAAGCAGATGTTGCAGAATATCGCAGTCAAAACGAACGAATAAAACAAGTCCTTGCATCATCTTGGGAAGACTACAAGGACTACACGAGTACATATTTTGAGTATTATAGAGAAAATAAAAATTTGTTATGGCAAAAAATAAAAGATGCTAGACAAACATCATATTTAGAAAAGAAACGAATAGCAAGTATTTTAAATGGGATTACGAACAGTACAGATTTTATAATTATTAAAGCATTTAAATTACTGCAAGTTTTGTTTATTGCTATTTCAAATTTTTATCACGAAAATGAACTTGAAAAGTTACAGGTAGCGAATAAAGAACTTAAAACACAAGCAAGAAATATTATGTCTTTAAGTAATGATGTTTCTGCTGTCCTAAAAACAAAACAATTAGACGATATCGAGCAATCTCTAAAACAGTATGAAACTGCTCTCGAAAATGCCGAAATCTTTATAAATGAAAAAATGAAGGCATTGGATATCGTTCTTGATTGCACAAAAGACAGATAAAAACAGCACCTTGAATAAATCAAGATGCTGTGCATAAACCCTTATATACCAACGGTTCTGTCAATAAATGCTTTGAGAGCAAACATAAACTTTTCGTCGAGTGACAATGATATATGTGAGGGGTCTCCCTCACGAATTCTTAAAGTTCTACGAATTTCTTTCGGAATAACAACCCTTCCCAAATCATCTATTCTTCTCACAATCCCAGTAGCTTTCATTATATATCATTCTCCTTAAACTCAAATTATGTTGTTAGTATTTGTGATTAAAGGGAAATTATACTGCTCAACTTTACTTTTGAAATTAAATGCAATATAATTAATTTAAAGAGGTGAAATAATTGAACGAGGGTATTTATTTGTATCTCGGTATTGTACTTTTTTGATAAGTGTAATTTTCATATATAAAAAACTGGGATATAAAACTTCTGTTTCTTCTGATATTTTATTATTAGAAACGAATGCGGTTTTTAAAAACAAGAATGCAGATAGAATCATATGTCTTCTTAGCGGAATATTTATAATTGGGTTATTTGTTTTTTTGAGTTTTATATATGGTGAAACTACCTTGGGTGGTTTTTTTGTTGGCATCGTTTTTGGAATAGTTATTTGTTTGTTTAGTGTTTTTTCTCTGTTCTTTAATTATAAAGCATATCTTTACATAGATAACGGTCGCATAAAAGGAAAATACCATTGGATAGGTAAAATTGATTGTCATATTTCAGATGTTGATTTCGTATTAGCACAAGTCAATACACTAACTATTAAAATAAAAGAGGGTAAATGCTATACCATTATGGGTGTTGAAAATTCTTGGGAACTTTGTTCTTTTATTCGTAAGGGCATAGAATTTAATGTTACTCAGCAACCAGAAAAATTAATTGAAGAATTGAATAAATTGAAATCTGAAAGAAAAAAAGGCATTGTATATGTTTGTTCCGGTTTGGCTTTAATGTTTATCAATATCTTTATCACAGTATTTTTGACCGGAGAAAGAGAAATGCACGAATTCAGTAACATTGATTGGACAGTCTTTGCGATTATGTGTGTAATAGAATTTGCTACAGTTGTTATAACTTTTTATTTTGCACAAAAAACCGGTAAGAAAAATGTTCCAATAGAAAAACTAAAATATGATATTCGAAGGAGCATTATAGAAACAAAACCACTACTATTTGGTTGTATTCTAAAAGTTTATACCGATTATGATTGCTCAGGTCGAATTGTTGTTTTTGGTTATCTGGATGACGAATCAGTTTATTATATAATGCAAGAATTTGCTTCAGATTATACACTTTTTAAGTCGTATGAATCTGAAATATACCAAAGTATGGATGAGCTTTTAGTGGATATTGGTGAACTGATTGATATAACAGAGAAATTTTAATTAAAA
Source organism: uncultured Clostridia bacterium (assembly GCA_937891215.1). The sequence goes on along the minus strand of CALAEU010000081.1, from coordinate 1,371 downwards.
CAGCATAGTGTAATTTGCTCTGCTGTTACTCTTTTTTACAAAACTATGTACCCAATGCAAAACTTGTCGAAAAGCGTTAATGTTGTATCTGACATGTTACCTTCTTTACTTTTCAGAGTGTTAGCGTATAATATTTGGTAGTTATTTATTTCAGGTGATTTTAATGAATAAATTAAATAAAGAATTACTAAAAACCAATATAGAAAAAGCAGCTAAATATGATTTTGATAATCATAAGGTATTTGGCTCGGCATATTGCGTTATTCAAGGTAATGAAGAAGTTTATAAAAAATGCTTTGGTACTATGTCTGTAGATAATACGGAGCCTGTTACCGAGAACACAATATTTCGTCTTGCTTCTATGACAAAGCCTGTTACGGCAGTTGCAACGCTTATTCTTGTGGAAAGGGGATTGCTATCTCTGTCTGATAAGGTTTCGGAATACTTACCTGAATTTAAAGATGTTCATATCACGCAAATTACAGAATCAGGCTGTCTGATAGATTTAGGTGAAGCGCAAAATGAAATTACTGTTTGCAATTTGCTTACTCATACATCAGGAATCGGTAGTGAGCCTTTAAAGGAGGCTGAATTTACTGCCGAAGAGAGAAAAAGCCTTGATGCCACAGTTGAATTTTATTCACGAATCGGCTTGGATTTTGAACCCGGAACAAAGCAACAATATAGCGGAACGGGTGCTTTTGATATATTAGTGAAAATTATTGAGAAGGTGACTAAAACCGATTATCAGGAATTTTTAACCCGAGAAATTTTTGAGCCTTGCGGTATGACGAATACTGCTTTTGTTCTGACTCGGGACCAATGGCAAAAAACGATTGCTATGCACAATAGGGTGGATGGCAGAAATTCTGTTGAGAAAATGCTTGAAAACTGTGTCTTTTCAGCTTTTCCCTGTACACATTATCTTGGTGGCGCCGGATTAGTATCAACCCTTTCTGACTATTCAAAATTCGCAAGGATGCTTTTGAATAATGGGAAAGCACCAACAAAGCAAATTCTTGGAGAAGAAGCTTTTAAATTACTGCACACACCTTTTGTTTGTGAAGAAATAATGCCCGGAAGCGAAAGATGGGGGCTGGGGGTTCGGGTAATAGTCAGTGAAGCTTATGAAGATTTACCGGTTGCCACTTTCGGTTGGAGCGGGGCTTTCGGTACCCATTTCTGGATAGACCCTACAAATAATATTGCAGCTGTGTATATGAAAAATTCACTTTTTGACGGTGGCGCAGGAAATGAATCTGCACGTAATTTCGAAAAAGCAGTAAGTGAATCATTAATGAAATAAAAGGGGATGTAAAAAAGCGCAGACCGCATAAAACAATATAAATCAAGGGGGTTCCCGCAGGACTG
>CALAEU010000080.1 GCA_937891215.1 uncultured Clostridia bacterium | reverse complement strand
AAGGTGGTTCTGACTTCGACCCAAGAGGTAAGAGCGATATGGATATTCTTCGTTTCTGCCAGAGCTTTATGACAGAACTTTACAGACACATCGGTCCTGATGTTGACGTTCCTGCTGGTGACATTGGCGTTGGTGCTCGTGAAATCGGTTACCTTTACGGTCAATACAGAAGAATTAAGGGTGCTTTCAAAAACGGCGTTCTTACAGGTAAAGGTCTTTCTTACGGTGGTTCTCTCGTAAGACCAGAAGCAACAGGCTACGGAGCTACTTATTATGCAGTTGAAGTTTTCAAACACTTCGGCGAAGATATTAAAGGTAAAACATTCGCTCTTTCAGGTTTCGGTAATGTTGCTTGGGGTGCAGCAAAGAAAATTGCTGAACTCGGCGGTAAAGTTGTTACAATTTCTGGTCCTGACGGATATGTTTATGATAAAGATGGTATTACAACAGATGAAAAAATCGAATATATGCTCGAAATGCGTGCTTCAGGTCGTGACAGGGTTCAGGATTATGCCGATAAATTCGGTTGTCAGTTCTTCCCAGGTGAAAAACCTTGGGGTGTAAAAGTTGATGTTGCTATGCCTTGCGCTACACAGAATGAAATCAATATGGACGAAGCAAAGAAATTAGTTGCAAATGGCGTTCAGTATTACATTGAAGTTGCTAATATGCCAACAACAAACGATGCTCTTGAATATCTTAAAGAAAACGTTAAGGTTGTTGCTCCATCAAAGGCTGTTAACGCTGGTGGTGTTGCAGTTTCTGCTCTCGAAATGGGTCAGAACTCAATGAGATACAACTGGACTGCTGAAGAAGTTGACGCAAGACTTCAACAGATTATGAAAGATATTCATGACCATTCTGCAGCTGCTGCTGAAAAATACGGCCTTGGTTATGACCTCGTTGCAGGTGCTAACATTGCAGGTTTCGTAAAAGTTGCAGACGCTATGATGGCACAGGGAATTATCTGATTCGCTTACGCTCAAGATAAGAGATAATAGTGAATAGATAATAATTGTGGGACCTGCGGTCAGCAATTATAATTGAATAACAAAAAGATAAGTTCTATCATTTAAAGTTTTAGTAAACTTAAAATGATAGAACTTGTTTTTTACTTGTAGATGATATAAATGAAGTTTATTTATTATCAGATTTTGCAGCTTCGATTTGTTTGTAATAATTTTCTAAAGTACGGGAATTTTGAACCTCTAACTTTTCTAATGCTTCATCAATTGTGATTTTTCCCTTTTTGTATTCTTTGAGAACTTTTTCAGCATTATTGTAGATTTCTTTTAATCTTTTTATTTTTTCATATTTTTCAGATGTGGGATTATTTTTATAAGAGTTTTTTGCGAACATTAAATCTTCTTCTTTAAAAAAGATAGCTTGTTCCAACATTCGTTCTTTTTCTGTTAAAATTTCTGAATCTGATGGTGGAAAAATATATAACCAATCATTTAATGTTTTTAATAAATTTTTGTATGAAGTATCAGCAAAATCAATTTCTTCAGCGGTTTTGTTAACACAATAATCAAGATAATATACTTTTAAATTTTCTTTTTCTGTTAGAACCTCTTCCCTACTTTTATACTCACTTTTTAAAGTATAACTGAATTTCTCGAGGGCTGTATTCATTTTGTTTTCGGTTTCAGTTTGACTAACAAAATCAGTGTGAGATGATGTATCTGACAACGATGCAATTTCTGCTTTGTGATTCGATTTGATTAAAAGTATACTACCTACAATAGTAATTAAAAGAATAGATAGTATAATAACATATCTTTTTAGCAAAAGTCTCACTCCTTAAATAGAAATTTTATGAAGAATAATACTGTAGTTATAATCGTCTTCTGAAGTTAAGAAAGTATACATTTTTTCTTCCAAATCGATGTCAGCAAGATTAGATGAGTGCTGAGCGTATTTTATAGTTTTACTATCGGGATCCACATCGTGTATTATAGCAGAATGTGTAACTCCTTCTGAAGCTTTATAATATTGAATTACATCACCTTCTTTAAAATTTGAAACTATATAATCCCAATCAAATAAAACATCCCATGGGTCCTCATATATTACAGTTAAATAAGCTCTTTGAAGGCAATCATCGTGTTCGGGATCGTCTTTAGGTAGATGTCCCCAATGTTTTGTGAAAGGTTCTGCACCGCCCCAAGTGTAGGAAGCATAATAATAATTTTTACTGTAATCATAATACCAAGCAGTTACTTCTTTTCTTGTTGACTCATTTCCTATTTGTTTCATTTTACCAAAAAACAAACATTGTGAAACGAAGTTTGTGCAATCACCTCCATAATAAAAATTCTTGATAGTTCCTCCGGATACAAGTGTTGAATAATAATCAGGAGTATCCTTTGTTAAACTGGAATAATCCCAGTTTTCTAGTGCATAATGTCTAGCAGCACCACGTTGATATTGAGTATTGTTAGGACCATAATAATTTTCTTTTTTTACATTAGCATAAACAATTCTTAAACAAGGAGCATTTGCAGAGGAGGATTCAGAAGAATACACGGAATTGTAATCATTGTGTGTTTGATTTTTATATGTAAATACAAAACCATAATTAGGGACTTCTTTGTTATACCAATCCTGAACTAACTGTATAACATCAAATTTATAATATAGACAATTATTATGGTCAGATGTACTATTATAACCATTCCATGAAATTCGCGAATTCCAAGTAAGACTATTTTCACTCCAATTTTTTGAAGTTATTCCACCAATTTTCCCAATAGCGCTTGTTGTTTGGCCTGGTCTGAATTTCAATGTTAAGTCTGCTATTGTTATTTGACTTCCGCACCCGATTTCATTTGGTAGTTCTTTGAATTTTACATATCCCCAGTATTTACCACCGTTATACCCAAAACGCATGTAAGAAAAAGAACCATAGTTTGAATCTGGTGATGCTTGGTAAACATAAGTATCTTCAATATTAGAAGTAGAAGATGAAGCGGTAACACTTGGGTCAATAGTTACAGGGTAAACAGTTTCTTTTGAGTTTAAGAAATCTTTTGAAATAACAGCAGTTATTATATAATTACCATTGCCGTTATCGGTTATTTTGTAATAACAATCTTCTGTGTTATGTTTATTTACATAATCAGGGTTAATATCTTCAGTTGCGATAATTTGGGTTTCGGGAACTACAGTAACAGTACTTTCAGTTGTAGTAATAACATTTTCTTCAGTTTCTTGTGTTTCAAAAATTCCTGTAGTACTCTCAGTAAATATTTGAGTTTCTGCTTCTGTATCAATTGCAGTAGCATCTGTAGTTTCTTTTGCTTCGAATTCGTTTTTAGATGAAAGTTCCAATTTTTTAGCCGAACTGAAAATTTGGGCTATTATTCCTAACTTATTTGCATCTTCAATAGTTGTATCTTCAATGGTTGTATCTTCAATGGTTGTGTCTTCAATGGTTGTGTCTTCAATGGTTGTGTCTTCAATATTTGTATCTGCTAAAGTTGAACTATGAGTAACAAATGGGTTTTCTGCAGTTGTTTCAATAATAGTATCACTTTCAGCAGAGTTTTCTTGTTTCTTTGAAGTTGTATACGAATCATAAACGTATAATGGTGAGAAAACATAATCTACTTCACCGGTGTCTTTTGAGACTACATTTATAAAAGTGTTATCGTCAGATAATTCTAAAATATGTGTATCTGAACTCCATTTGAACTCAAACTCATTTTTTCCTATATTCTTTTCTAAAACAATATTTTCTTTTACACCTGAGTTGATATTTATATACTCAATATAAGTATCATCACCGTAAACATTGTTGTAGGTTAATCTGCCATCTTTATTTTCGTCCAAATCAATTTCGGCATCCGAATTATTCTTTTCTTCAGTTATTACAGACATTTCAAATGCTTCATCCATTTTGAATCCGTCTTCAGCACTTTCAGAAAATAAAACATCAAATTCATTAGCGGTGTTTTTGTAATCGTATTTACTTAAAAGTCTTTTAGTAAAGCCAAGTTTTTCAAAAGATGTATCAATAAATGCCAATTCACCATTATTTTTCTTGTATTTAATAGGAACAGCAAAAACTGAAACTTCTGTTTTCTCATCATCTTTAGGTACGCTCATATCATATAGATTTTCACCTAAATCTATATTTCTCGTTTTGCTTTCTATTTCATCATAATTTTCAATTAAATTTTTTATGTTTTCAGGTAGCGCTTCAGCAGAAACGCTATTTGTGTCTGAAATATCATTTTCTGTAGCTGCATATACCTCTAACACTAATGATAACATAATTGCAATACACATTGCAATTGACAATACTTTTTTCATATAAATTTTTTCTCCTTTATTTAAAAAATCCCCCTATAATCTCCTTAATCATAACTGTTGTTTTCTATTTCTCCGTATGATTTACACTACTCACCTTTCCGAAAATACATTTATAGGGTTCCATATATATATGACAAAAAACTCCAAAAGCAACATAATAATTTTTGGTTTTTGAGAAATTCTACATTTCCACCAAAAAATAGAGTGTTAATTTGTATAAAATAAAACACTGTGTTATTTAATCGAAAGAGCGTCACATTACGGAACTATGAATTTTCCCCTTGCAAATAGCTTCACTAAATGTTAATATAAAATCAATATATGTGTTGGAGTGAGTTCTATGAAAAAAGCAAGTTTACCACTTTCAAAAAACTTTAAGGTTGGCGAAATAGATAAAAGGATTTACGGTTCTTTTATTGAGCATTTAGGCAGAGCGGTTTATGGCGGTATTTATGAGCCAGGTCACAAAACTGCTGACGAAGACGGATTCAGAAAAGATGTTATTGACTCTGTAAGAAAGTTAAACGTGCCAATAGTTCGTTACCCCGGTGGTAACTTTGTTTCAGGTTACAATTGGGAAGATGGTGTTGGACCTAAAGAAGAAAGACCACAGCGTTTAGAACTCGCGTGGGGTGTTACGGAAACTAATGAATTCGGCACTAATGAATTTTTAAAATGGTGTAAAAAGGCTAATACAGAATGTATGATGGCTGTGAACCTTGGTACTCGCGGAATTGAAGCGGCAAGAGATTTAGTTGAATACTGCAATCATCCTTCTGGTTCATATTACAGTGATTTAAGAATTAAACACGGCGTAAAAGACCCTCATAATATTAAAGTGTGGTGTCTTGGTAACGAAATGGATGGTAGTTGGCAAATCGGTCATAAAAATGCCTATGAATATGGCAGAGCTGCAAACGAAGCAGCAAAGGTTATGAAAATGGTTGACCCGACTATTGAAACAGTTCTTTGCGGTAGTTCAAACAGAACTATGGATACATTCGGTCACTGGGAAGCAGAAACTTTAGAAGAAGCATTCTGGAATGTTGACTATGTTTCACTTCACCAGTATTTTGACAATAAACTTGACGATACTCCGAGTTTTCTTGCAAAAAATATGGTTATGGATGATTTTATTGATACAGTAATTTCAATCTGTGACTATGTAAAAGGATTAAAGAGAGCAAAGAAACAAATCAATCTTTCTTTTGATGAATGGAATGTGTGGTATCACTCAAATGGTACTCCTGTTGAAAGATGGTCAAAAGCACCTTGTCAGTTAGAAGATATTTATAATTTTGAAGATGCTTTGTTGGTTGGTTTAATGCTTATTTCACTTGTCCGCAGAGCAGACAGAGTTAAAATAGGTTGCCTTGCACAATTAGTTAATGTTATAGCACCTATTATGACAGAAACAGGTGGCGGAATTTTCGAACAGACTATTTTTTATCCGTTTATGCATTTTTCAAATTACGGCCGTGGTACAACACTTCTTTCAAAAATCAGTTGCGACAAACACGACACAAAGGAATTTACAGATGTACCTGATTTAGATGGTATTGCTGTGCTTTCAGACGAAGAAGATGCATTGACAATTTTCGTAGTAAACAGAAGTTTTGAGGAAGATTACGAACTTTCTGTTGATATGCTCGATTTCGGTGGATTTATACCGGTTGAACATATAGAAATGGCAGGTTTCGGGCTTAAAGAAACCAACTCAATTATTTCTGCACCAGTGAAACCAAGTAACAGAGAATTGCCTGAAACTGATGGCAGAAATGCAAAAATATATATTAAACCACTTTCATGGAATGTTATTCGCTTTAAGAAGGAAAATTAATTTATGAACTTTGATTACAGAGAAGCAGCCAAAAAGAATATTTTAGTAGTTGCACACAGAGGTGTAAGTGCAGGTAATATTCCTTGTAACACCTTACCTGCTTACGAAATTGCATTAAAACAGGGTGCCGATGTTATTGAAATGGATGTTGATATGAGTGCTGACGGTGAGCTTGTAGTTTTTCATCCCGGCAGAGAATTTGAGCACCTTGGGATTGCAGAAAGTTTTGAGTATGCAACCTGGGACGATATAAGCCGTTACCGTTATGTGAATGCAGGAGAACGATGCCCTACACAATTTGGTGTGTTAAAATTTGATGATTTTTTAGAAAATTTCAAAGACAGATGTTTTATAAATGTAGATAAATTCTGGGAGCACCCACAAGAAATTTATAATGCAATTCACCGACACGGTATGGACAGTCAGGTTATTGTAAAATCTGCACCGTCTGATGAAGTTTTCAGAGTTTTAGAAGAAGTTGCACCACATTTACAGTTTATGCCGATTGTGAGTGAAGAGCATAAATATCACGAAATTTTAAAATCTAAAAATCTTAATTACATTGGTGCAGAAGTGATTTTCACATCAGAAGAAAGTAAAGTTGCAAGTGATGAGTTTATTGATATGATGCACAAAGACAAAAAATTAGTCTGGGTTAATGCGATTATATATAATTATCGTGAGCAATTAGCGGCAGGTCATTCGGATGACACAGCTCTTACTGAATCTATGGATAAGGGTTGGGGTTGGCTTAGTGATAAAGGTTTTGATTTTATTCAGACCGATTGGCCTTTAATGCTTATTGATTATCTTAAAAAAAGCGGAAAATATTACAGGTAACAACAAAAAGAGTGAATAAACATCCAGTTCTGTCGTTTTTCGACACGGATAATTCACTCTTTTTACTTTTTTGCAGAAAATAAAACCGTTTGTGTCGAAAGTATTGACTTGGTTTATATTGATAGTATAATTATATGGCGATAAAAAATTGAAAAAGAAGGCTTGTGGATGAGTAGATTGACAGTGCTGTTTGCAGATGATTTTGAGGAAGTTTCAAAAAGATTTTGTGAATATAAAAATATAGGTTTTGATTACAGAACTTGTGAAAAAGATGGTAGCATAGTTTTGGAAGAACTTTATAAAAATCCTGTTGATGTAGTTGTTATGGATTTTGTTATGAAAGGTATAGATGCTTTAGGTGTTTTAGAACGTATGAGAACAATGGATCCGTTATGTACACCTGCAGTAATTGTCCTTTCAAGTGTAGACAGCATTGCACTAAAAAATGAGTTTTACAGTAAAGGTGCTCACTTTTATTTGAGAAAGCCTGTAAAAACAGAAGATTTGATTTCTAAAATAAGTGAAGTGAAAAGGAATCGGGAAATGAATAATTTAAAGTCAAATTCAGAAAGATTTTTTGAAGAGAGTGATATCATTATTACTAAAATTATTCAGCAACTTTGCGTTCCTGCTCATCTTAAAGGTTATAATTACTTGAGATATGCTATTAAATTATGTGTTGAATATCCTGCTCTTACAAATACAGTAACTAAAGAACTATATCCTGGTGTTGCAGTAAATTACTCTGTTACAAGTGAGAGTGTAGAGCGAAATATCCGTACAGCAATAGAGTTGGCATGGCAACGGGGTAATGATGACGTATTTTCAAAGTATTTTGGTTACAATAAGCAAATGAGAAAAAACAGACCAACAAATGCAGAGTTTATTGCAAGAATATCTGATGAAATAAGAATTATATATGATGTAGGATAATCATTCTATTCTAATAACTATGTGCACAACAGACAATTAACATATTTGTTTGTTGTGCACTTTGATTTTTTAATTTTATTGAAAAAATATGCGATTTATGATACTCTTAAAGTATATAGGCTTTTTATTAAAAATCTTTTTACAGGGGATGAAAAAATGCTTAAGAGATTAGATTTGACTGCGTATAAGAAAATATATGATAAGAGTTCTATTGCTTTTGCTGTTCTTAACTTAATAAGGAATGATAAAGGTATAGCTTACGACTTTTCGTATGAATATGCAAATCAGGCTATGGCAGATATTGATGAAATAAAAGTGTCTGATATAGTCGGTAAAAAATATTCTGCAATTTACAAAAAATATCCCCCTAAATCAACAATAAAAAATCTTTCCAATGTTGCAGAGAAATGTGGTGCTGGTAGTTCGCAGGAATACTGGAATGAAGCAGGGATTAGTGTTTCTATGCAATATGCTTTCGTTTCAAAAGATACTGTTTCTGTAAGTGTAGTTGGTATTTCAAACATTGAACAGATGAAAAATCAAAATGAGCAGTTAGTAAACAGAATTCCTGGTGGAGTTGTGATTATTGAGGTTACAGATACAATTCATTTTTATCATTGCAATGACTGGTATTACACTACTTTAGGTTATACAAGTGAAGAGTTTGAGATTTTTCAAAGAGAAAATGAAGATGGGGGTATTCACCCTGACGATATAGGACTTTTAAAAGATAGTATAGAAGAATGTTTAGGTAGTAAAAGAAACGATACACTCACATTAAGAGTAGCTCAAAAAAATGGCGTATATAAATACTTATGCCTTAACATTACTGTTGTAGGTAAAACAGCTAATAAACTTACACTTTATGGTATGTACACAGATGTTGATAAACATATTCGGCTTGCTAATAAATTAGCTTATGTCAATGCCGAAATGGATAATATGATTGCGTCAATTCCAGGTGGTATTTCAAAATATGTTTTAACAGAAGAAGGTACATTGAAACGACTTTACAGTTCACCAGGTATGGCAGAACTTGTTGGTAAAACACAAGAAGAATACGAGAGAGATTTCGACAAGGACTGGAAAGAAAATATTTACTATGCCGATTTTCCGATTGTTCAGAGAAAGATTGTTGAATGTATAAAAACATTAAAATCTACTGAGTTTACATACAGACTTATTCATAAAGATGGCAGTCTTGTCTGGGTTACAGCCCTTGTTCGTGTTATTGGTGAAAAAGATGGTAGACCATTGGCTCACGCTGTTTTCCATGCTATGACAAAAAGCGAAGTGCTTTATCAGACGCTTCTTGATAATATTGATACTGTTACCATAGTTCGTGATATAACTAATGGTGAAATTCTTTATGCAAATAAAGCTGCTACTGAGTTCTTTGGTACGACAGAAAAGCAACTTATTGGTAAAGATTATACCGAGATAATGGAAAGTAATCAGATACAGGTTGAAGCTTTTAAAGTTGATTTGGAAAATAATGTATCAAAAGAGGTTATATTGGCTGATAAATGCTACAATGTAACTGCTGAACGTCTTGTCTGGAATGAAAGAGAGTCTGTTGCAAGTTTCTTTACAGATATTACAGACTCATATAACGCAAGACAGGAACTTCAGGGCGATAAAGATAAACTTGATGATATTGTGAGTAAAATTCCTTTAGGTATTGCAGTGTTCAGATTAGATAAGGACGATGTTATTTATGTTGAACATTGTAATGATACCATCTGCGATATAATAAATATAGATAAAAATGTTATTGAATACGGAGAGTATACTAATCTTTCATTGCCATTTGAATTTTATAAAGAAGATATTCCTGCAATACTTAATGCATTTGAAATAGCAAAAGAAAGGAAAGAACCATATTTCTTTGACTTCAGAATTATTTACGAGGACAAAAAAATATCTTGGTTTACTACAAGTTTCCAGAGCATTCCTCAAGATGATGGTTCATGGTTGATTTATGCGGGATTTATTGATATTACTCCGCAGAAAGTTCTTGAAGAAAAACTTGTTCTTAATGCAAAAGAGTTAAAAGAATCTGTTGTTAAATTACAGGAAAGTCAGGAAAGACTTAATGCAATTTCAAGGAGGGCTGAGTTATTTTATTGGGAAATTGAACTTGATTCAGGTAATGTTACTGCTTTATTTGCAGGTAAAGATTCACCGAGTAACAATCTGAAAAATGAAGGTTTTGCTACGGATTTCATAATTCCTGAAGATATTGAATATTTCAGACTTATGACCGACCTTGCTACATCAGGTAAAGAAGAGCATTTGACTTTTGATGTGCGTGTTGGGGGGAATATTGAAAAATCAGAGTGGTACAGAATTACTTATGATATAATTAAAGACGATGAAAATAATGCTGTAAGTCTCCTTGGACTTGCACAGAATGTCAATGACTTAAAACTTGAACAAAGACGTCTTGATGAAGAAATTGAAAACTTAGAAACTGCTACACAAAGACGAGATGTTCTTTCAACAATGAGAATCAATCTTACAGATGACTATATTGAAAGTTATAGCAGTAAGCCTGAAACAGATTTAAATGTTCAGATTGGTGATAAATACACCGATGTTCTTGAGAAAATCGCAGAACATGCAGTTTCGGATACTGGGCGTGAAGGTATTTTTAAACACCAGTCATTAGAAAAATTGCTTTCTTGTTTTGAAAATGGTGAAAAAGCAGTTTCTGTTGATTATCAGATTGAAACTTATGATAACGCTTCTTGTTGGGTTAATAGTGCAATTCGTCTTTACAGACACCCTACAACTAAAAAAGTAATGTGCTTTATGTATTGTTACGATATAAATGATATTCATGTTACAAAAGAAATTATTAACAAGGTTGTAGAAGATGGTTATGAGCACATCAGTGTTATAAATGTTAAAAATAGAAAAATTGATATTTCAATGGGTGATGAAAAATCTGTTGTTTATATGAAAACAAATGATATTTTTGACCGTTCTTTAATGAATGTTTTTGCAAAGTTTGGTTCTGATGAATTAGCAGAGAGCGGTTTTGATAACTGTTGTCTTTCTAATGTTATCGAAGAACTTAAAGAAAGAAATGAGTTTGCTTATCCATTCAATATAAGCATAAACGGAAAAAAAGAACGCAAATTGTTTACTTATACTTGGTTTGATGAATCGAAAACAAAAATTCTTTTACTTGTGACAGATATTACAGATGTTTACCAACAAGAAATAAAGCGCTCAGAAGAACTTGCCAAAGCACTTGATACGGCAGTTATGGCAAACAAGTCAAAAACAGATTTCCTGTCAAGAATGAGTCACGAAATTCGTACACCTATGAATGCTATTCTTGGTATGTCACGCCTTGGTGAAGATGTTGCAACTGAAGAAAACGTTGTTTCTTACTTTAAAGATATAAATGCTTCTGGCAACTATCTTTTAGGTCTTATTAACGATATTCTTGATATGAGCCGTATTGAACAGGGTAAAATGGATATTTATAATAAGTACGAAGAATTTGAAGAAATAATTCGTTCGGTAGAAGTTGTAATAAAACCATTGGCAGAGCGGAAGAGTGTTGATTTTAAAATTGTAAAGATGGGTGAAACACCGCAGTGGGTTTATTTAGATAAACTCCGTGCACAACAGATTTATATAAATATTCTCAATAACGCCGTAAAATTTACTGAATCTGGCGGTAATGTAAAGTGGGAAATTAAGACCGAAATGCTCAGTAATAATACAGTTAAAGTTGTTTCTAAAATATCTGATACTGGTTGCGGTATGAGTGAAAGCTTCTTGGAACGTATTTTTGAACCATTTGCACAGGAACAGAACAGCCTTGTTAATGCACGCCAGGGTACGGGTCTTGGTCTTGCTATTGCAAAGAGTATTGTTGAAAAAATGGGTGGTACTATTTCTGTCGAGAGTACTATTGGTATTGGTACAACATTTATAATTGAGTTCACAAGAAACTGTAAACAAATAAATGACAAGCAGAATCTTACTCAGGAAGCAGATGATGTAAAAAGAATTCTTGAGGGCAAGAAAGTATTACTTTGCGAAGATCATCCGCTTAACACGCTTGTTGCTACAAAACTTTTAGAAAAAGTTGGTATGATAGTAGAAACAGCAGAAAATGGTAGAATTGGTGTTGACAAATTTTCTTCATCACAAGAAAGTGAATTTGCAGTAGTTCTTATGGATATAAGAATGCCTGTTATGGACGGACTTGAAGCTACTGCAAAAATAAGAGCTTTAAATAGGCAGGATGCAAAATCTGTGCCGATTATTGCAATGACTGCAAATGCTTTCGCAGAAGATAAGAGTCTTTCAAAATCTGTGGGTATGAATGAGCATCTTTCGAAACCTATTGAACCAACAGTTCTTTACAAAACACTTTCAGATTATATTAAATAATGAAATTATATTGGATTAGTAATGTTATTACTAATCCAATATTCTTATTTATAATTACAAATAAGAAAAATGATACATATTGAACAACAGTTTTTTGTGAATTTGTACTATTTTTATAAACATTGAGATTTTTTTTTGTATTATTGTTGAAATTCTGGTAAAAAGTGTTATAATTAATACAATAGGAATAATGTGATATTATTCTGTAAAAAAATAGGGGGCTTTTTTGTGGCTAACAAAGATGTAGTCCTTGTTATCGATGATGATAGAATTGACAGAGAAATATTAAAAACTATTCTCTCTACCGATTACTATGTTGTCGAAGCTAAGGACGGACAAGAAGGTTTTGATTTTCTTGCAAGACACGAGCAAGAAGTTAAATGCGTTATTGTCGATATTTATATGCCTGTGTTAGACGGTTACGAATTTTTGAATAAGATAAATGAACATGGCTTGAAAATTCCTGTAATTGTAACAACAAGTGATTCAGGTGAAGATACTCAGGTTAAAGTATTGGCAGAAGGCGCTTGGGACTTTATAGTTAAACCTTATAATGCTGATATTGTAAAACTCAGAGTTCAGAATGCTATTATGCGTACAGAATTTTTTGCTTTCAAAAAATTGAAGTACATAGCAGAGTATGACACTCTTACAGGTATTTTTAATAAAGATAAATTCTTGAAAAAGACAAGAATTATGCTTGATAATAACCGCGATAAGCAATTTGCATTTATTCGTTTTGATATCGACCGCTTTCAGTTAGTCAACTCTTTTTATGGTGTGAATGAGGGTGACAGATTTATCAAGTACATTGCTATGGGTCTTGAAAATCTTGCGAATCAGAGAAATAATCTTACATACGGTAGAATTGAGGCTGATGTGTTCGCTCTTTGTGGTGAATATGAAAGCGAAGAAGAAGTGTTCTCGCTTATTGAGCAGCATGTAGAAATTATTAAAGGTTACAACAGGAACTTTGATATTGTTCCTAATTTTGGTGTGTATTTCCTTGACGACTTGACATTATCCCCCAATGTTATGCTTGATAGGGCAACACTTGCCGCAAAAACCTGTAAAGGTAATTATATTGATACCGTTGGTGTATTTAAGCCGGAAATGAGTGCAAGACTCGAAAAGGAACAAGAGATTGTAAATGAAATGGTACAGGCGTTGCAAGATGAGCAATTTATTGTTTACTTACAACCCAAATATTCTCTTGAAACAAATGCTCCTGCAGGTGCAGAAGCACTTGTAAGGTGGATGCATCCAGAAAAAGGTATGATTTCACCAGGTCTTTTCATTCCTGTGTTTGAAAAGAATGGTTTTATTGAAAGACTTGATCACTATGTATGGGAAGTTATATGTAAGTATTTAAGAAAGTGGATTGATGAAGGTCTTAAACCAAATCCTATTTCTGTTAATATTTCACGAGTTGATTTATACAACCCTGGTATTGTTGATTTTATTATTGGTCTTGTTGACAAGTATAGTGTTCCACATGAGTTATTCCAGTTGGAACTTACAGAAACTGCTTATATGGATAATCCTCAGGTTATGAAACAGGTTGTTTCTGGTCTTAAAGAAAACGGATTTACAGTAATGATGGATGACTTCGGCAGTGGTTATTCTTCACTCAGTATTTTAAAAGAAGTTGAAGTTGACATTCTCAAAATCGATATGCGTTTCTTCGATAGCAGTGGTAACGATGGTAGAAGTGAAAATATTATAGCATCTGTTGTTCGTATGGCTAAATGGCTTGGTATGCCTGCTGTTGCAGAAGGTGTAGAAAAGGCAGAACAGGTTAACTTCCTTGGTAGTGTTGGTTGTGAATATGTCCAAGGTTTCTATTTTGCAAGACCTATGCCAATTGACGAATACGAAAAACTTGCTAAAGAAAATAAAGAAAAGACGGTTTCAAAAGTTGTAGATACAACTGGTGTTCTCACAATGGATAAATTGTGGTCTTCTGCGCCTGAAATGGAAATTCTTTTCTCAAATTCTGTGCAGGCAAGTGCTATTTGTGAGTTTGATGGCAGTAAATTTACATATCTCAGAACAAACAATGCTTATAAAGATTTATTTGGTGTAGATGGTGTTTCAGAAGGCAATCCTTTGGATTACATTTTCTACGAATATAAGAACGATGTTCTTGATGCATTCAATCATGCGGTGGATAGTGACGAATCTGTTGAATGTCAATATCAGCGTAGAGTACAACAAGGTAAGGCACTATGGGTTTCTATGAAACTTCAATTTATTGGTAAGATTGGCGGAGAAAAATCAATATTTATTGCCAATCTCTCTGATATTACAATGCAAAAAGAAGTTGAAACTGAACTCAGAAAACTAAAAAAGGTTATGAATGGTGATAAAAACAAACCTAAAAAACTTCTTGTTGTTGATGACTCTGAACTAAGTAGTAGAATTATTAAAGATATTTTTGCTGATAGTTATGAAGTAATTCTTACAAAGAATGGTCAGGAAGGTCTTAATCAATTAAAGGCATATAAAAATGAAGTGGCGGTTGTTTTACTTGATATGGTTATGCCTGTTATGGATGGCAGAGAGTTTTTAGAACATAAAAACGCTGATGAAGATATAGTAGATATTCCGGTAATAGTTATTTCAAGCGAAAGCGATGAAGGACTTCAGGTTGATATGCTCCAGATGGGTGTTAACGATTATATCACTAAACCATTTGTTGCGGAAATTATAGAGCGTCGTGTTAAGAATGTTATTGATTATAACGAGCGTTTCAGAAAAATGGTTAAAGAATATCAGAATATGTCAAAAGATTAGAGCGAAAGGAAATCCGTCTATTAAAAACATGGTTCGGATAATTCATTTCACGTAAAAAATAGTAAATCGGACTTTATGATTATAAAGTCCGATTTATCAGGGGTAAAAGGTTTATGGATAGAGAAATTTTAGTGTCAGTCGGAATTGATTATGATGAAGCGATTGGCAGATTTGCGGGTGCAACGGAATTGTTTGAAAAATTCCTTAAAGAAATGGTAGCAATGAAAGTTATTGAACCATTGCAAAAAGCTCTGACTGCAGGCGATATTAAAGAAGCATTTGCAATAGCACATACATTAAAGGGTAATTTTGGTAATATGAGTGCAAAACCACTCTTCAAGATTATTACCCCTTTAGTAGAAGAACTTAAAAATGGTGATTTAACAGAAGCGCAGAAACTCTATATAAATTTAGAAAAAGAGTACGATGTAATTACTGATGGAATTAAGAGAGCAATGTAAATAAATGAAGCAATCGGGTGAAGTCAAAACTTCACCCGATTGCTTTAAAATTTAAAACCACGAATCTAAATTCTTAAATTCGTGGTTTTGTTTGTTATCTTTTTATAGCACCAAAGATAGCATCAAGAAGAAGATCAATATAGACCATTATATCACGGAGGAACTGATATTCTGCGAATTCAATATCGTAACCAGCAGTACCATCAATTTCTCTTTTGATTTCATGGTTACATACTAAGCAGAAGTTTGATTCGGTGTTATCTCTTACGAATGTGCTGTCATCATTAGGTGTCCAAGCAGTATCGTCATAAGTATGTTCTTCCATTGAGTCTGGATCAACATAACCGCAACCGAAACATTTTGTTCCGTGCTTTGTGCTACCAAGGCTTGTGTTTTCTTCAAATTTGTGATCAACAGTAACAGGAACTGTAGCAACCAATGCACCATCAAGATAAACATCAACTGTCTCTGTTTCTTCAGCAAGTTTTTTTGAAAGATTTACAGAAAACGAAAAACGTTCACTTGGATAAGAAACATTTTCAACTGTTGCACCTGTTGAATCGGTAACATTAACAGTAATTCCTGAAGGGTCAAATCTTTCGTAATCGTAATACTCAGTTTTTGTAGGACCTTGAGTCAATGTGAATGTATAAGGACCAGCAGCAAGAGAGATTACTGAAAATACTGAAAGAAGCATTACAACAGAAAGAACTGTTGCCAATAATCTTTTAGTTTTCATAATTTGTGAACCTCCGCTAATCATTAAATTAAAGCGAATGCTTCAACAATCATAGAAACCAAACTTAACAACATAACAAGAATATCAGATGTTGCAAAAACATTTGGATATGTAGCTGTACCAGAGATGTAACGAGAAACTGTGTCGCCACAGATTGAACAAGTACCAGTTTCTGTTTCAGATGTTAAAAGACCTGCATCATCATTTGGAACCCAGTATTCAACCTCATGATCTGCGTTTTTGCAAATAACGCCACAACCTTCACAAATCTGACCATGGCTATGGTTGTTAACAGGTGTTATTTCGCCACCTGCGTGGTCAACTGTGATTTCTACAAAACCAGCAGACTCGCCTTTGTAGAATACTTCGATTTCTGTCATATAGATTGTGAGTTTTTCATCTAATGCAACACTGAATGTGAAATACTGATAATCTGTTGCGTAAGAAACCTGTGTGCCAGTGCCATCTGTAATAACAAGACCAGTTGGATCAAAGCACTCAATATCAGTATAAGTGATTTTTGTTGGTTTAGCTGAAATTGAACCAGCAGCTGACGCCACCACACTCATTGAAACAGCAAGAATTGCAATTGCCATTACAAGAGTAAGAATTTTACGAGTTTTCATAACAATTCCTCCAAAATGTTATTTTTTTACTACTGCATTATAACACACTTTTTTCAAAATGTAAAGATACAAAATAAAGTATATTTATTGTGCTAATTCACTAAATATGCTAATATTCCTGTAAAACCAATGTTTTTCAGTTGACTATGGTGTTTTTTAGATATATAATTAAATAAATTTTAACAAAAATTAAACAAAAGGAATGAAAAAATTTGTTAATCAAGGGTTTTCAGAAACTTACTTTGCTTGATTTTCCTGGTAAAACTGCGTGTACAGTTTTTACAGGTGGATGCAATTTCAGGTGTCCCTTTTGCCATAATGCAGGTCTTGTTACAAAAATGGATACCGAAATAATTCCTGAAAGCGAAGTTTTTGAACATTTAAAAAAGAGACAGGGTATTTTAGATGGTATTGCGATAACCGGTGGCGAACCATTGTTGCAGGGGGATATAGAAGAATTTTTAAGAAAAGTAAGAGAATACGACTATGCAATAAAACTTGACACAAACGGAAGCTTTCCAGAAAAATTAGAAAGCATTATTGAAAATGGTCTTTGTGATTATGTTGCTATGGATATTAAAAATTCAAAAGAAAAATATCCTGAAACAGTAGGTATAAAGAATTTTGATATATCAAATATTGAAAAAAGTGTTGAGATTCTTAAAAAAGGTAAAGTGCCTTTTGAATTTCGAACAACTGTAACTAAAAATTTCCATACTATTATTGATATAGAAAATATCGGTAAATGGGTAAATGGTACAGAAAATTATTTTCTTCAGAATTTTGTTGATTCTGGAAATTTAATTGACAGTGCTACTGAGGGCGTTTCAAAAGAAGAAATGAAAAAAATGCTTGAAGTTGTTAAAAAGTATGTGCCGAATGCTGATATTCGTGGCTTGTAAAAGTGATGAGCGCTGAATGCTGAGTGCAGAGTTAAGGAAACGCTACGCGTTTGATTGTAATTATTGTTGGATAATAGTTAATTTATAGTTTTATTTTTTAGTAAGAATTGATTTGTAGAATAGTTTTTGAGTTAATTTGAGTTAATAAGTATATTGACTTAAAAATGTAAAATAAAAGGTGCAACGAGTGAGAATACTCGAGTGTAGTGAAAAAGGACTAAGCAGTAGTTATTATAAATTATAATAGCCGACCGCAGGTCCTGAAACTCATCACTCAGCATTCAGCATTATAATATAGTATAGGGGAATTTGAATTGGAGAAGGTTTTAGAGTTAAAAAGGGAAATTGAAAAGGCTGGTAAAATATGTGTGTTTACAGGTGCAGGGATAAGCTGCCCATCAGGCATACCTGATTTCAGGTCTGAGAATGGTTTATATAATGAAAAAGGTGATTACAAATACACGCCCGAAGAAATGATTTCACACACATTTTTTGTGAATAATACAAAATTGTTTTATGAATTTTATAAATCAAAAATGATTTATGAAAACGCAAAACCTAATAAAGCACATATATATTTCAGTAATTTACAAAAAAGTGGTAAAGATATTCGGATTGTCACACAAAATATAGATTCGCTTCACACTATGGCGGGTAGTAAATGCGTTTTTGAAATTCATGGTAGCGTAAAAAGAAACTACTGTACAAGGTGTAGTGAGTTTTACGATGAAAAATATATTTTAGAGAGTAAAGATGTTCCGTATTGTAAAAAATGTGGCGGTGTAGTGAAACCAGATGTAGTTCTTTACGAAGAGAGTCTCGATGACAAAACAGTACAGGGTGCCATAAATGCAATTCAAAGTGCGGAACTATTAATTATAATAGGAACATCACTCGCGGTGTATCCTGCGGCGTCTTTTATAAAGGTCTTTAAAGGTGACAGAATCGCTCTTATTAATAAAAGTATGACGCCATTTGATGAAAAAGCAGATATTGTTATATATGATGATATTGTGAATGTAATAGATAAAATCAGTAACTGAACACAAGATATTGTGTTCAGTTATTTCTTTGGAAATTTAAATTTGCGAAATTTGTCGTAAAATGACCAAAATAAAATGATAATATATGTGCATATTGTATATAAAAAACAATATCTTGTGATTTCGACCTAAAAAAAGTTGTTTTTAACCACAATATATTGTGATTTTTCTATTGACAAGGAACAATATATCTGTTATTATCCTATATGCTAACGAAAAACGAAAAGAAAAATATTTGAAGGAGTACAGAAAATGTATCAGGTTATCAAAAGAGATGGTAAAATTTCAGGTTTTGATATAATCAAAATCACAGATGCTATAAAAAAAGCATTTGAAGCTTGCGAAAAGCAATACAATGACAATATAATTGATTTTCTTGCTTTAAAAGTTACTGCAAACTTTGAGCCGAAAATCAGTAACAATCTTGTTGCAGTTGAAGATGTACAGGACAGTGTAGAGTCAGTTCTTGTTCAGGCTGGTTATGCAGATGTTGCAAAAGCATACATTCTTTACAGAAAGCAACGCGAAAAAATCCGTAATATGAAATCAACAATTCTTGACTATAAGGAGCTTGTTGACA
>CALAEU010000079.1 GCA_937891215.1 uncultured Clostridia bacterium | reverse complement strand
AGTGTCAAATATTCAGTTGCAAGTAGCAAGTATGCAAGTGGCACGAGTTTGATTGCAAATTAAAAGTGAATAAAAAACAGTTCATCCTATCATTTGTACCAGTGGTCAGTTGTCAGGAACTAGGAAACCAAAAACACTCAAAAATGAAATGCAGGTGGGGTTCTTTTAAAATCTTCATAAGCATTTTCTTTGAATTTAGGTCTTATTGTGCTAAAACAAATTTTTGCTTCTTTATTTGTTTTATATTCTTCTTTTACTTTTCTTCGCTGAATTTTGTTGAATACTTCACGAAGTTCCGTGGAGAATAGTTCTTCTCTGTTTATAATAAAACTCAACAATTCTTTTACCCTTATATCATCTATTTGTCTGTACAGTTCAGAATATATTGACTTTGCTTGTTCCATTAAAGCTATATCTGAAAGTAAATCTGTACAAACATCGCCTGTAAGAACTATTCCCTCATTAGAAAGTACTGTTCCCAAAACATTTTTTATACAATTTTTTTCTCCAGACAACAAATTTATAACTCTGATTACCAATTCATAATTACTTAATTCTTCCGCTGACAATTTTAACAATAAATTTTTCAACTCTTCATCTTCGGCATTATACCCCTGTATCATAAACTGAATGGCTGGTTTCAACCCCATATTTATACCACTTAACCGTTCTTGCATACACAACGCATACTGGGAATTTTCTTGCACTACATCAACAAATGTCAGTAATTCATTTTCATATTTGAACATAGCTTCACCTAAAATATATCTTTATTTTCTTTTTTCGACCTATTATATATCTTTGTTTTCTATGTGTCAACAAAAACATATCTTTTTATTCCATACACTTACATATTCTAACCATATAATAGATAATATAAAGATATAAGAGGTGAAATAAGATGGACTACACAGAATATACTGAACAATTTCATAAGCGACTGACAGAATTACGATTACAAAAAGGCGTTTCTGCAAGAGATATGAGTCTTTCTCTTGGACAAAGCGAAAGTTATATAAATAAAATTGAAAACCAGAGAACTTTACCATCTATTTCAGGTCTAATTTATATTTGTGAATACTTTGATATTACACCACAGGAATTTTTTGATTACAACAACACAAACCCTGAAACAACAAAAGAAATAACAAAACTTTTTCAAAAATTGAATCCAAAACAACAAGAATATATTTTAGCTTTAGTAACAGATTTAATAAAATGAAACTCCGCCAATTAAAGTCAAACTGACTTTAATTGGCGGGATTTTTTAATTGTATTTCGGCAAATAATCTCCATGTGCTTCGATTAAATCATCAACCATCTTTTTAATGGTGTCTATATCTAACTCACTGCCTGTATGTGGGTCGAGCATTGCTGCCTGATAAATATGCTCTTTTTTAAGAGTTCTTGCTGCTTCAATAGTGAGAAGCTGAACATTGATATTTGTCATATTCATAGCCGCACACTGAACAGGTAATGCTCCTACATAGCATGGTCTTACGCCCATTCCGTTAACAAGACAAGGCACTTCAACACAAGCTTCTTTAGGAAGGTTTGTAATGAGTCTGTCTTCATTAAGCACATTACCGCCGATTTCATAAGGTGTATTAGTAACGATTGACTCAATAATATGAGATGCATATTCGTTTGAACGATTGTGTTCTCTTACACCTTTTTCAAGCATTTCCTGATAATCCTTTTTCCAGTTTGCAATCTGATTAACACATCTTCTTGGGTATTCATCAAGCGGAATGTTATATTTTTCAATAAGCTCAGGGTATTTGCTCTTTATGTAGAACATATTGTACTCTGCGTTGTGCTCACTTGATTCTGTACAGTAATAACCGAAATTTTTAATATATTCAAGACGGACTTTATTATCAAAAGTAGGGTCATTGAGTTTCTCATCAATTCTCTTTTTGATTTCAGGATACAAGTCGTTATTATCTTTATCTTTAATTTCAAGAAGCCATGCCATGTGGTTGATACCTGCAATAAGTTCGCGTCTGCCTTCTAATTTATCTTCCATACCAAGTTGATTAAATAAATCTAATGAACAAGTCTGAACGCTGTGGCAAAGACCAATAGTTTTAACACCTGTGTAGCGTTGCATATAGCCTGAAAGAATAGCCATCGGGTTTGTGTAGTTTAAGAACCATGCGTCAGGGCAAACTTCTTCCATATCACGGGCAAAATCTGCCATAACAGGAATTGTACGAAGACCACGCATAATTCCGCCAATGCCTAATGTATCACCAATAGTCTGACGAAGACCATATTTTTTAGGTACTTCAAAATCTATAATTGTACAAGGGTCATAGAGACCCACCTGAATTGCATTGATTACGAAATTTGCGCCTCTTAAAGCGTCTTTTCTATTTTCAACACCTAAATAGCACTCAATTTTACCGTAACCGCCTTTTGTTTTACGGATTGCTTCTAAAATTGTTCTGCTTTGTTCAAGTCTTTCACCGTCAATATCATAAAGTGCAAAAACGCTGTCACGAAGCGCCTCAGAGCACATACAGTCACCTAAAACATTACGTGCAAACACACTACTACCTGCACCCATAAATGTGATTTTCATAATTAACTACCTCCTGGCATTTTCAGATGATTTAAGATTACAATAAATTTTAAATATTGTCAATTTCAAATTAAATAAAAATGCAGATAAAGACTAAAAATCTCTATCTGCATTCATTTTTAAAACGCTCTACCATCAAATGTGACATTACCATCCGGGGTAATTACTGCTGTAAATGTTTCGCCTGTTGGTGAATTGTTTTTATAAGCACCATATTGCACAACATAATTACCGTTTACAATCTGAACTATTGGTGCTGAACTGTTTAAATCCGGGTCAGCCATATCATAAGAAAAATTGCCTGTCCACAAAACATTACCTGTAAGGTCAGTTTTCATTATTGCATCAGATGCCTTATATGAAACAAGAATTATTCCGTCCTCTAACTTTCTTATAGCAGTTTTTGCACCTACATATTTTGGCTCAACAGAATTTTCGCCTGTTTGTGCATCAATAATATACATACTGCCATTAGCAACTAAATAAATGTGACTCGCTGTGTAATCAACAACGGCACTTGTTGTCTCACTAAATTCTCTGCTCCAGATTTTATTTAAACTTCTGTCATAACATTCAAGAATATAAACTTTTAAATTTTCATCAAACACCTGTAAATAAAAATGTTCAAAATCTGCAGAGAAGGTAAGCCTTCTTTCTATGTAGCTTTCACTTTTACAGTCGGTTATAGCACCGCCCCAGCCTGCAAAGAAGCAATATTTTGTAAAATTCGCGTTGCTTTGATTATCAAGCTCAACTGTGTAATACATTCCCTGATAATCTTCATAACCCCAACCCGAATTTTCT
Source organism: uncultured Clostridia bacterium (assembly GCA_937891215.1). Next base: position 6,801 of record CALAEU010000079.1, on the reverse strand, counting down.
TCAAAATCGTCGTCTTTTGTATAACGGATTTTAATATCATCACCGAAAATATGCTTTGCAACAGAACGAATTTCTTCCATTGAATACATTGGGTCAACAACATCCATATAATAAAAATATGTGAATCTGTTTACAAGAACAGTCGGGACTGTGTAGCTTTTTCCGTCAACTGTATAGGTATTAACATCGCTGTATTTACCATAAATATAAAGTGTATCACCCTCCATAATTCTTGATTCACCGTGTGTACCCTTTATTACTGCATATTCTTCTGTAGGCATATAAAAACCATCGTAAGTTTTATATGCCTCATATTCAATTAAAGCAGTGTATTCTGTTGCGGTACTTTCAATAATTTTTGTTACATAACCCAAAAAGTTAATCTGTGCACCTTTATACACCTGAGGATATCTTTGCAAAGAGCTATAAGGAGCACGGAAATAGTCAGTATCAAAATACTGTACTAGAAGCGCCTGCGTTTCATTAAGGTTTACACCCTCATTATTAATTTTAACATTCATTAAACCAATGTCCGTATCATTTTCGGGTGTTTTTGGTAAATTTACAGTATTATTCACATTAACACCGTTATTGTTTAAGTTACCAACATTTTCGTTACCATTTTTCAATTTAGGAACAGCAACAATTCCTACAATAATTGCAACAACACAAAGGAGTGCAACTATTGCAACAGGTAACGCTTTTGATTTTTTCTTTTTAACTTCAATTGGTTCATGCTTGTTTTCTTCAACAAACTTTGTCATACAGTAAGGACAAAAGTTACTTTCTTCAGGCAACTCTTTACCACAATTTTTGCAAAACATAGTTTTTACCCGTCTTCCATAAGTTTTTTAGAGTGGGTGTTTTCGAACCTGTTATGGTTTAATACACCCACTCTAAAATAAATTATATACTGTTATGATTGATAATTCAATAAAAACTAATGTTTTTAATTAACAATCTAATTATTAGTAATTTTAAAATCCAAGTAAAAATAATTCATGCCCGAAATATCATAAAGATTTTCATTAATCACAGCAATACAACTAACTCCAGATTCTTCATAACTCGTAACAGAAGCACTTGCCCCAGAAATACTATAATTTTCAGTTTCAAAGATGTCGGGACGTTCCCCATCTGCCGTACCAACGACAGCTTTAAAATAAACATATGCTGTATCCAACACACTGGAAAGCACTTCTTCAGACTCAATACTATCACCACAAGAAATATTTATTGTCCTACCATCATCAATTATTTCATATCTGACATATTCATCTAATGAAACATTTAATTCATCTGCTATATTTTCAATTTCTAATAAATACCGTTCTTCAAAGTTTCCTTCTTCAACAGATTTTGAAGCAATTTTTAAATTTGAATCACCAAAGCCTTCTTCAGATTTCAAAGAAAACAATTCAGCTTCATCATATTGTTTCATATAAATATTACAGTCTTTTGTAGCATCATAGTCTTCAGGTGCTTCACTATCTCCACAAGTCGAATAAAAGACTTTTCCATCAACAGGTAACGCATCACATAAAACTTCCCCATCAATATAGTCTACTGTGTAATATGTATAAACAATTGGATTATTTGGGTTACCTGTTGGTCTTGGACCATATTTTTCATATGTATATGTTCCATTATAAACTAACGGAAACTCATATTTTTCAGTTTTTCCTGTTGCAAGATCTATTTTCAAAGTTTCATTCTCAATATACACATAAATTAATGTATCACTCACATCATAAACTTTGATACCACTTTCGTAGTCCATAGAATCAATAACACACAATTGTTTAATTTCATTTGTTGCTCTATTAATCAACACTACCTCTTCATAAAATTTACTATCTTGATAACCTGAATCTTTACATCCGACAACAAAGTATTCTTGTGTTGCTTTAAGTATCTCAAAATCGTAGTCTTTTTCTGTAGAAAAACTAAACTCTAATTCAGGTTTTTTGCTATCTAATGAACATTTATAGATATTAAAGTTACTCTCACCAGATGCTAATATAAAAATACCCTCATCATCGCAATACATATTTTCAACAAAATCTGTAATAAACATATTTGTTGATTTATTTGTTTTTAAATCGTATTTTTGCAATGAATTAATAAAAATTATATTATCCTTAACAAGATGTATCTCATCCGAAGAATCAAATTCACTTGATTCAAAGACAAGCTTTTTACTTTCACAATCATATATCTTATTATCTATGTTGATATAATTACTACCATAATATGTACGGAAAAGCCATTGAGGAATTTCATTAGTTATCAGCTCTGCACTTTCGGCGCCATATCCCCAAAAGTAGACACCACCATTGACAGTTTTATTGTTTTTTACTTCCGTTTCCTTAACATAGTAAAAACCATTCTCAACAAAATAAATATCTTCTGGAACAAAAGAAAGCAATTGTTTATTTTCTCCATTTTCAGAAAGTGAAAATATCCCAGAACTTGTTGTATAATATAATATTCCATCTTTATACATTCTCAAATCAGCCAACTCGCCAACATTGTACAACGCCTTTTGTACAGAACCAACGTCATTATTAATTGCAACAGACTTGTCCTGCTCTTCATTGGTTGCTCCACACCCAACCATACACGAACAAATACTTGCAATTAAAATTACTGCTAATAATTTTTTCATAAAACTATATACATCCTTTCTTAATTTTTTGTCCATTCTGAATCAGATGTCGTTGCAAAAATTGAAAATAAATAGACCCCTTCTCCAAGAGGACTCATATGATATACTGAATCCCCTTGCCATAAAACTTCGCCTTCGGATATTTTATCAAACACTTCCTTATAGCCACTCTCATCGCCAAAATCAAGATTACTATCTACTAATGCAAAAAATCTGCTTGGCAACGTAAAAAGATAATTATTCTTGCTTTGCTCTGTTCTGTTTATTGCAGATTCTGAAACACCCCACTGTATAATTTGTATATAACCATTAGTTTTATCTACACCAATAAAAAGCGTGCCGAACACACCCCCTTTATAACCATAAAATTCACAGCAATATGTTTTTTGATTTGTTTCATCTTGTGCATCGTTAACAACTCTGAATTTTGACATTCTCAATTCGTTAAGTTCCGCTGTATATTGGTCATAAACCTCATATAGCTTTGCATTATACTGTTCAACAAACTCTTCTAATGTGAGATTAAATGCAACTCCGCCATAATATTCAGAGCCTTCAGAAACAGAAATAACCATACTGTTCTCACCAGTTCCGCCAATACCAGAAAAAACTAAAAGTATCACAAGTATTGCTGCTATAATTCTGTTGCGTTTTTGTTCTTTTGGTGTTATTCCCTCTTTTTTTCCTGGAAGAATTGACTTTAGAAATCGCAATAATTTGGAAACAACTTTTGCTGCAAAACCTTTTTTCTCTTTAGGCTTTGCCTGTATTTCTTCTGCAACACCCGATTGATTTAATAATACAGATTTTTCTTCCGCCGCTTCAGGCTTCACCTGTGGTGCTACTTCAATAACCACTGGCTCTGGTTCTTTATTTTCAACCTTTACTACCTTTTCGGTAACAACTTCTTTTTCTGTAGTTTCTTCTGTTTTTTCCGTCGCTACAACAGGTTTTTTACTAGCCGGTGGAGGTGTTGATTTTTTAGTTGTTTTTGGTTTTGCAACCTCTTCTTTTGTAGCTTCCTCTACCTGCTTTTGCCCACACCCTGAGCAAAACTTTTCATCAGCTGAAAGCTCTTTCCCGCAATTTTTACAAAACATACTCATACCCCTTTAAATTTTTTATTTTCGGCAGATTTTTCTGCCTGTATTTGTAATATTATGTCAAAAAAAGAAATTTGTCCTATGCAAGTTGCATAGGACAAATTTACCTTTTTGCTATAAAATTGTATCATATAACTCTGTCACAGAACTGTATCTTTTATTAGGGTCGATATTTATACACTTTTCGATTACTCTTGTCAATTTGCCTTTATGAAGTTCTTTTGATGGGTGATTACCTGTCAACATAACATTCATTAAAATACCCAGAGCAAATATATCGGCACGGGCATCTGTCTGAGTAATTCCATATTGTTCGGGTGCTGCAAACCCTGCAGTTCCAATAAACGAAGTGTCATTTGACTGATAGTTTTTATAAATTCTTGATGCATCAAAATCTATAAGCTTCACATCTCCGTTTTTATCAATCATCACATTTTCAGGTTTTATATCTCTATGAATTATATTTCTCGCATGTAAGACTGAAAGTGCATTACAGAGACCAGCTATTACTTTTTTAACGCCATCAGTTGTATAAAGTCCGGTAGCAAGTACATCTGCTACCGTTGTTCCGTTTATATATTCTTCTATAACTTTACAGCTGTTGCCATCTTGTTTTACTTCATAAATTCGTGGTAAATTAGGATGATTTACAGTTAACAACGATTTATAAACTTCGCCATTCCCCACAAAATCTAAAACAACAATCTCTGTAGAAAGAGTTTTGTGTCGCATTACTATTGCAGATTTATTTTCCTTGTTTTGCAATTCCTTGACAAAAGAAAATTGTTCTGCGATAATTTTTTCAAAGTCTAACAAAAATATCACATCCCGGGAGTCCTGAAATGAAAACAACAGACCAACTTATGAATGAATTGATGAAATCAAACAATATCAGTGAATATCTGAAGCAAAACAGCAAGTTTATGCTTACGGAAGAGTTATCGGTTTATTTAACAAATATACTTAATAAAAAGCATTTAGTCAAGTCATCTGTAATAAAAAAATCCGAGTTAAGCGAAGTCATGGGGTATCAGATTTTTTCAGGTACCCGAAATCCCTCAAGAGATTCTTTGCTTTGCATTCTGATTGCTATGGAGCTTGATATTGAACAAACGCAAGAAATACTTAAAATTGCTGAATTTGCCCCGCTTTTCCCGAAATTAAAACGAGATGCAATTATTATAAGCGGTATTTTAAACAAAAACTCTGTTGCTCAAATAAATGAAATCTTGTATGACAACAATGAGCACACTTTAAATAAATAAAATTTCCCTGTACCGAGAAAAACTTTCGATACAGGGGTTTCTTTTATTTTAGAAGTTTTGTTTTCTTTCCGCCAAATGAAAACTCGTGACTTCCGTTTCCATCCACCTTTTCAGGGAAATCGGTTGTTATAATCTGAGAACCGCAATCTTCAATTACTTTGTAACGCTCATCGCTGTACTCAGGGTAAACATCTGCACGGGTTCTTACTATTAAATTACACTCATCAATATTTTCTGCTTTTCGTTCAGCTGCACGCCACGCATCGTTTTCTAAAATGAATGAAGTATACGTTTCATTTCTGTCATCGTAACGAAGCATTGGGAACATCTTTTGTGTTCTAATGCTTTCATCTAATGCTATGTAACTTTCGGTTACATCACAATCGTGAAGCAAAACCAAGATTTTGCCCTGTGCCTCTTTTAATGAAATCCAGTCGTCATTTTCACGCATTTCTTTAAATGATGCGTAATCTCTTAACATATCTTTCGGTGTTAAAAGCGAGTCACCAAGTGTATCTCCGACAATTTTATCGAGTTCTTTTGCATACTCCAATGAAAATTTTTTCATTCCGTTTATTTCTATAACAAAGCTTTTCGGCTCAACAATTATAATTACAGGAATGTGGTCGGGGTTATTGTCTGACCACATTTTTATTTCTTGTAATGCCTTTGTGAAATCATAAGCACTTGAAGCATTATCTACAATAGAATTGTGAGTCACTTTAAATTCTATTTTATTGTCTTTATCGAGTGTTTCAATGTCAATTTCAACATTTCTTACACCCATTTCGAGTTGTTCGGTTAATGTATCCATCTCGAAATCGAATGTATTAAGACCAAACCTTTTAAATGTTATAGTATCAACTATATTCATTGCAAAACGGGTTTCTGCAGTTGCAAGTCTCTGATAACTGTTGTGTGTGCCTAAAATGGCGATTTCATTAAGTTTTACACCATCTTCTATTGCTTTTTCCAAATCAAAATCTGCTAAATCCACTTCATTTTTCGGGGTATAATTTTTATAATACTCTGTTTCTAAATAGTTTAAATGTTCTTCCTGAAATTTAATGTTCTCGTCAATTACATTTATGTTTGAAACAACTGCAACAATAAAAATCCCGAGAAGTACAATAAATAAACCTGCAAATAATGATAATAGCGAAATAATTATTCTTTTAAAATTTTTCATAATTTAACACCCTTTATTTATCATTTACCCTTTTTAATCCCGTAAATTTTTCCCCAAACGAATTCGCCCAAGCCTCACAATAGAGTTTATAGTACGAAACATTATTTTTCTCTCTGTACTTCTGGAAGCAATTACACCAGATTACAGACGGAATTGCAACAACTAAATAATAAAGCGGACCTAAAAGAAGACATTGCCAGGTGTGACCATATTCGTGAATTCGTGTGTTATAAACCCATTCTTCTTTTTCGTGGTGGTCTTTCATAAATATAAAAAGTCCCATTGAAAGACCGCCCGACTTCCATGGCAGATAAACTATGTTTGCAAAGCCGAATTTACTGTGTTGTCGTTTTAAAATTTTAGTACAGATTAAATACGCGATTAAACCTACAATATTTACAGGAAGCCCCCATGTCCATTGAACAATATAAAATAAAATACTTTTCAATTTACTGTATTTTCGTGCCGGTGTAGTTACTGTAATATCTGTTTTTTCCATTACTCTGCCTCCGTTAATTGTTCTTTTAATTCTTTCTCTTTTTCTAAAAGAATTAAATAATTGCCGTTTTCATCTTT
>CALAEU010000078.1 GCA_937891215.1 uncultured Clostridia bacterium | reverse complement strand
TTATCTTCGGGAACTAACTCAATTTCTCCTGGTTTTATGGTTTCTTCAATAAGTCTGTCGATTTTTTTAAGTTCTTTTTCTGTTAGCATAAATTTTACACACCTCTGGTAATTAATGTAAAAATTATAACATAAACTTAAGATGGAGTAAAGGTGTAAAAATCACTTGAATTACAAATTCTTTTGATTTATAATGTAATAAATATAGGGTAAATTAATTCTATAAGGGGGTGCGTTTATGCTTTGTCAAAATTGTCAGAAAAATGAAGCAAATATGCACATGAAAAGAATAATAAATGGTAGTGCAACTGAAGTGCATCTTTGTTCAGATTGTGCGCGTTCACTTGGTTATGGTGATAGTTTTGGCAGTTTCGGTCTTGGTTTTAGCGACCTTTTTAGCGATTTACTCGGCAGAGGCGAAAAAACTCTTTCCGGTAGCAGTACTTTAAGATGTTCTCTTTGTGGAAAAAGTTTTTCTGATATAGCTGAAAGTGGCAGAGTAGGTTGTGCAGAATGTTATGTTACATTCTACGACAAACTTTTACCAACCTTAAGGAAAATTCACGGTAAAACTACACATCAGGGTAAAACACCTGTGAATTTTACAGAATCTGTACAAATGCCACAGGTAGATGTAAATGACTTGAAAGAACAATTAAAACTCGCTATTGAACGCGAAGATTTTGAATTGGCGGCACAATTGCGTGATGAGATTAATGCTTTACTCGGGGGTGCAAAATAATGGGTGCAAAATGGTATCTGGGCACAGGTGCACAAAATGATGTTATAATCAGCACAAGTGTGCATCTCGTAAGAAATTTAAGAGAATTTCCATTCCCACAAATGCTCTCTTTACAAGATAAATTAAAAGTTAATTCAATTATAAAAGAAGCATCTTCGTCTCTGACAGATTATAACTTTAATTATCTCGAAATGAAAATGCTTTCTCAGTATGAAGTTGTTTCGCTCGCTGAAAGGCATCTTATAAGCCCTGAATTTGCATCATCAAGAGATGGCAGAGCACTTCTTATTACAGATGATGAGGCTGTAAGCGTAATGCTCAATGAAGATGACCATATTCGTTTTCAGGTTATGTATGCCGCATTTTCACTTGATGAAGCGTACAGAACCGCAAACGCGATTGATAACGCTCTTTCACAAAAACTTAATTTTGCATTTGATGAAAGAATTGGTTATTTAACACAAGACCCGACCATTATAGGTACAGGTATGAAAGCGTCAGTTGTACTTCATTTACCTGGTCTTGCAAGTCTTATGCAGATTCCGAAGCTTATTTCAACAGTTCAGAAATTAGGACTTACTCTTCGTGGTTCTTATGGTGAGGGTGCCGCTGCTAAAGGTGATTTATTCAGATTAAGCAATAGTATTACTTTGGGTATTTCTGAAAAAGCTGCAATAGAAAATTTAAAATCTATTGCATTGCAGATTGCTGCACAAGAAAGAAGTGCAAGAGAAGAAATTTTAAAATCAAATGCTACAGAAGATAAAATTTTCAGAGCGTATGGTGTTTTAAAATATGCAAGACTCATTGACACAGATGAACTTATGGAACTTATGTCTTTGGTGCGTCTTGGTGCAGTTAGAGGTCTTATAAATATTGATACTGCTAAAATTGAAGATATGATGATAAATATGCAACCTGCGACAATCTCGCTTTCTGTTGACAGACCTTTAGACAGAAATGGAAGAGATATGTTAAGGGCAAAACGGGTTCGGGAGTTATTAGG
>CALAEU010000077.1 GCA_937891215.1 uncultured Clostridia bacterium | reverse complement strand
GTACTGCTATAAGAGAAAGTATGTCAATTCTTTCTGGTTTAAAGGGTACAAAAGTTGCAGCAACATTCGTTATGGTTGACCGTAAAGAAAAAGGTCAGACTGAAAAATCTGCTATGGCAGAAGTTGGTGAAGAATACGGTTTCCCAGTATATTCAGTTGTTGATGTTTACGATATTATTGAATATCTTGAAGAAGACGAAAAGAATAAAGAAAATGTAGCAAGAATTAAAAAGTATCTTGAAGTGAACGGTGCAAAGGAATAAGACTATGAGAAGTGTTATTGATGTTCTCGACCTTACAGTTGAAGAGTTAGAAGAACTCATTAAGGTTGCAGATGATATTATAGATAATCCCAATAAATATAGTGAAAAGTGTAAGGGTAAAAAATTAGCAACACTTTTCTTTGAACCATCAACACGTACACGCTTAAGTTTTGAAGCGGCTATGTATGAATTAGGTGGTAATGTTTTAGGATTTTCAGAAGCGCAAAGCTCCTCTGCCGCAAAAGGTGAAAGCGTTGCAGATACTGCAAAAACAGTTTCCTGCTATGCAGATATTATTGCTATGCGCCATCCAAAAGAGGGGGCACCGCTTGTTGCGTCATTAAATGCTACAATTCCTGTTATTAACGCAGGTGACGGTGGTCACAATCACCCTACACAAACTCTTGCTGATTTGCTCACAATTCATAGAGAAAAGGGCAGATTTGATAATTTGACAGTAGGTCTTTGTGGTGACCTTAAATTTGGCAGAACTGTCCACTCTCTTATAAATGCTCTTTCCCGTTACACTGGAATTAAATTCGTTTTAATTTCACCTGACGAATTAAAACTTCCGAGTTATATTAAAAAAGAAGTTTTAGAGAAGAATAATTTAGAATATGTGCAGACTACAAGTTTAGAAGAAGTTATGCCGGAACTTGATATTCTTTATATGACAAGAGTGCAAAGAGAACGCTTCTTTAACGAAGAGGATTATTTAAGACTCAAAGACAGTTACATTCTCACACCTGAAAAGTTAGTAAATGCAAAAAGCGATTTATCAATAATGCATCCACTTCCGAGAGTAAATGAAATAAGTGTTGCAATAGATGAAGACCCAAGAGCGTGTTATTTTAAACAAGTTCTTTATGGTAAATATATGCGTATGGCACTTATACTTAAACTTTTAGAGATTAACTGACGGGGGTAGAGTAATGAGAGTAGATTCTATTAAAAATGGTTTCGTAATTGACCACATTACCGCTGGTAATGGTATGAAAATTTACGATTTATTGAAACTCGGTGAACTTTCTTGTCCTGTTGCACTTATGACAAACGTTAAAAGTGCAAAAATGGGCATTAAAGATATTATAAAAATTGATGCCGATGTTGCAATTGATATGGATATATTAGGCTATGTAGATCCTAATGTAACTATTGATATTATAAAAAATGAAAAACTTGTCGAGAAGAAAAATGTAGATTTACCGGAGAAACTTACAAATGTAATCTATTGCAAAAATCCCCGTTGCATTTCTCCAACAGAACAAGAACTTCCACATATTTTCAATTTAACTGACAAAGAAAACAGGGTTTATCGTTGTCATTATTGTGAGACTAAAGCGAAGTAGGAAACAGGAAACAGGGTTTTCTAAGTGCTGAGTGCTGAATGCTGAGTGCTGAGTTTCGGAAGTCCTTCGGACTTGTTTTTAATTAAATGTAAATAAAAAACAAAACTATCCTATCATTTTTAGTTGATACTAATATCAAACTTTAAATGATAGGATGAGTCATTTTTTATTCAATTGTATCTATAATCAAACGCGAAGCGTTTCCTTAATTCAGCACTCAGCACTCAGCATTCAGCACTTTTTATTCTGTGAATAAATCCCACCAAAGCGTATAAACTAAATATAGTTTATAAATTTTAGTGGTGATATTATGATGTTTTTAAAAGCATTTTTAGTCGGTGGACTTATTTGTGTTATTGGTCAGCTTTTATTAGACTTAACTAAACTTACACCAGCAAAAATTCTTGTGGGTTTTGTAGTAGCAGGTGTAATATTAGGCGGTATTGGTGTTTATAAATATGTTGAAGAATTTGCAGGGGCAGGGGCTACTGTGCCACTTGTAGGCTTCGGGGCACTACTTGCAGAAGAAACAAAAAATGCAGTAAAAGAAGACGGCATTTTCGGAATTATAACCGGGCCACTCGCGGCAGGCTCTGCTGGAATTATGACCGCAGTACTGTGTGGTATTGTAGCTTCATTTTTCGGAAAGCCGAAAGCGAAATAGTTGCAAGTAGCAAGGAATTAGGAAACAGGAAGTAGGAAACAAGAAGTAGGAAACAATGGGTGGTGGAGAGTTCTTAAAGATTTCATTATTCATTAAAAGTGGAAGTGGCATCAAGATGCCACTTCTAATTTTGCAACTACAGGATAATGGTCCGAAATGTATCTGTATTTATATCTTATCTTTAAAACTTCATATTTTTCTGCTTTAAAACCATCATTTATTAAAATATAATCCAAAACATAATCCTTAAATGCATTCGGGTCTGCGTTGTGGAAAGTCGATGAATGCATAGTGTCTTCTGCTAAAACTTTGGTGTCTTTTAAAACATCAGCAGTAATATCTTTATAACCCATACTTTTTTCAAGAAAATTAAGGTCGCCTGTAAATACAACGGGTAAATCTTTAAATTCTTTAACTTTTTCTAAAATCATACCAATACTTTGTCGCCTTGCTTCACTACTTGCGTTATCAAAGTGTGTGTTAAGGTGAACAAACTGTGTGTTTGTGTATTTGTTTTCTAAAATAACCCAGTTGCATATTCTTCTGTAAGCAGAGCCCCAACCATAAGAAATTTCGTCAGGGGTTTCTGAAAGCCAGAAGTAACCCGATTCTACAACATTAAATTTATCTTTCAGATAAAAAATTGCGGTGAATTCGTCTTCTAAATCATCGCTTTCTTTATAATCTTTACCCGAATTGCTACCGACACCTATGTAAGCGTATTTGTCGCCCAATTTCTCGTTGAGTGCAGTCATCCAGTAGGGAGTTGCTTCCTGAACACCGAAAGAATCAACATTATTGTCATTTATAGTTTTCACAATTCCGTCAACTCGTGTTTCTAAGTCCTTGCCGTCAAAACTCCATGAGCAGACATTGAGTGTCATAATATTAATATGTTCTATTGGTTTTTTATAACCATTTTCTTCATTGTATTTGTTTTGTATAGTACCAATTAAAAATCCTGTACCATAGCTGGCAAAACAAAAAAACAATATAATTGCAATAAGTTTTATTAAATTTTTCAAGTGAAATACCCCTTAATTTAAGTGAGTAAATAATATCATAATATTGGTTTTTGGTCAATAATTGAGACCCTTAAAATATCTCTCGAGATATTTTAAGGGTCTCATATTTATATACGATTATTCTGATTTACCAAGTTTTCTCTGGAAAAATTTAACAATTTCGACAATCGGAATTATGAGGAATGCAAGACCGAGTGAAATGAGATATGCAGTTAAATCAAGGTGAGCGAAACCAAAGAGGTTTGAAAGGAACGGAACTTCAACAACTGCAGTTGTAAGAAGAAACGAAGCAACCATTGCAATATAGAGTACAGGGTTATGATGTCCTTTAAATACCATACCAACACTAGATGCTCTTTGTGAACGCATATTGAATGAATGGAAGATTTCGCACATTGCCATTGTGAAGAATGCCATTGTCATACCTTCAGAGCTATCTTGAATGTGGTGGAATACAAGGTGTCCTGTTTCAAGATATTCGCCGATATAGAAAGCAACTATTGTAAGAATACTAACGAGAATACCCTGATAAGCACAGTCAAAACCTAAACCACCTGAGAAAATGCCATCATTTTTGCTTCTTGGTTTTCTCTTCATAATATTTGCTTCTGGTTTTTCAAGACCTAAAGCAAGGGCTGGAATACTATCAGTAACAAGGTTAATAAAGAGAAGGTGAGGCGCTTTGAGAATTGTGAAACTCATAATAGTTGCAAAGAAGATAGAAACAACTTCTGAAAGGTTTGAGCCTAAAAGGAATTGAATTGCTTTACGGATGTTGTCGTAGATTCTTCTGCCTTCCCCAACTGCTGAAACAATTGTTGCAAAGTTGTCATCTGTAAGAACCATATCTGCAACATTCTTTGTAACGTCAGTACCTGTAATACCCATACCAACGCCAATGTCCGCACTCTTTATAGAAGGAGCGTCGTTAACACCATCACCAGTCATAGCAGTAACATAACCCTTGCTTCGCCATGCGTTGACAATTCGTGTCTTGTGTTCTGGCTGAACACGAGCGTAAACAAAAATGTTTTCAACTATCTTTTCAAATTCTTCGTCAGAATATTTATCAATATCGCTACCCATCATAGCCTGAGAGTCGTCGTTTAAAATGCCTAATTCTCTTGCAATTGCTTTTGCAGTATTGATATGGTCACCGGTAATCATAATAGGTGTAATACCAGCACTTCTGCATTCAACAATAGCGTCTTTAACCTCAGGACGAACAGGGTCAATCATACCAGTAAGACCAATGAAAATCATTTCATTTTCAAGTGCTTCACTTGAGTATTCAGCCGGTTCAACTGTGTATTCTTTAAATGCCACTGCAAATACACGAAGAGCCTTGTTACCCATTCTTGTGTTTTCTTCTGCGATTTTAGAAGTTATTTCATCTGTAATTGCGACAACCTGACCACCAACATATGCTTTTGTGCATTTCTTGAGAATTTCATCAGGAGCACCTTTTGTATACTGAATGAAACCACCATTGTAACTGTGAACAGTACTCATCATTTTTCTGCCTGAATCAAATGGAACTTCACCAACGCGTGGTTTTTCAGTAACAAGTACATTTTTATCTAACTCTAATGTTTTAGCGTAGTTTATAAGAGCAACTTCGTCAGGTTCACCTGTGCCTTTGCCATTTTCGTCAACATCTGCATTTGTACAAAGAGCCATAGCAGTTGCTAAAAGTTTTTCGTCTTCTGCGTAGTGGTCCACAACAGTCATAACATTCTGTGTTAAAGTACCAGTTTTATCTGAACAGATAATCTGTGTACAACCTAGAGTTTCAACCGCATTCATTTTTCTGATAATTGCGTTTTTCTTAGACATATTTGTAACGCCTATTGAAAGAACAATTGTCATAACTGCAACAAGACCTTCAGGAATTGCCGCAACTGCAAGAGCAATAGCGGTAATGAATGAATTGAGTGCAACTTCATAAATCGGTGCAGTGTCGCCTGAAATAAAGTACATAGCAATATTGTAAGCAAAAATTACTGCACAAACACCAAGAACGAGTTTTGTGAGGATTTTTGAAAGTTGTTCAAGTTTAATTTCAAGAGGTGTTTTACCATCTTCTGCAAGGGTAATAGCGTTTGCGATTTTACCCATTTCAGTATCCATACCAGTAGCAACAACAACTGCTTTACCACGACCATAAACAAGCGTAGAGCCCATATAAGCCATATTTTTACGGTCACCTAACGGAACTTCTTCGTCACCTTTATTAAGCAAAGCTTTTATAAGTTTGTTTACAGGAACAGATTCACCTGTGAGTGCTGCTTCTTCAATTTTCATACTTGCACATTCAAAAATACGGCAGTCTGCAGGAATTGCGTCACCAGCATCAAGAAGAATAACATCACCAACAACTAAATCTTCGCTTTTGATAGTAACAATTTTACCGTCACGAAGTGTTTTTGTTGTAGCAGCAGACATTTTCTGTAATGCTTCAACTGCTTTTTCTGCTTTGTTTTCCTGAACAACACCTAAAATTGCGTTTATAAGCACAACAGTTATAATTATAAGTGCATCAGTAGGAACTCCGAGACCGTGTTCGATAAATTCTGTAACGGTTGAAATAACAGCCGCAACAATAAGAATAATAATCATCGGGTCTTTTAATTGTGCAAGGAACTTTTTAAAAGTAGAGTCCTTTTTTGCTTCGGCAAGTTTGTTTTTGCCGTTTGTTTCAAGTCTTTTTTCTGCTTCTTCGCTTGAAAGACCTTGTTCTGAAGATTTTACTTCATCAAAAACTGCTTCTGCAGTTTCAAGATAATACTTCATTTTCTTCCCTCATTTATTAGATTTTTAACATTAAGAAAGTAACAAAAAAGACTTTTACCCCTTGGGTAAAAGTCTCACTCTTTAAGATAACAGCGGGTAAAAACCGTAATGACGCCGATACCATACAAAACAAGTTTTGCACGAGTTACTCCCTTTTGTTGTAACATATTATACAGTAAATTCCAGAATTTGTAAATAGTAAACTTTCAGAATTTCCACAAAATACATAAATTGCCCAAGTTTTTATATATAATATGTTTGACAAAGAAGTTTCATTTATTCAATAGGAATATCTAAAATCGGTTGAAGTTGAATTCCATTTAATGCATTTTCAATTGTTTTCGGTAAAAGTGTGAAATCTGCAACACACGAGCAGGGTTTGTTTTTAAAACTGTCTTGTCTGAAAGGTACAAAATAAGTGTTTTTGTAGTTTAAAAGATTTCCTATATTTTTACTTGCACCTGAAAGAGCATCGTTTGTAGAAACTGCAATTACAACAGGTCGTGCGTTTCTTAAATGCGCTTTGGTTGCAAGTGTTACGGATGTGTCTGAAATTCCATTTGCGAGTTTCGCTAATGTGTTACCTGTGCAAGGTGCAATAACAAGAATATCTAAAAGTTTTTTTGGACCTATTGGTTCAGCATCTTTAATTGTGTGTATTATATCTTTATTTGTTATTCGTCTGAATTCATCCTGCCAGTGTTTTGCTTCACCAAATCTAGTGTCAAATGAAAAAGCATTTTCCGACATAATCGGTACTACATCATATCCGAGTTTTGTTAAATTTTCAATTTCTTTAAATACACTTTTAAATGTGCAGAATGAACCACAAATTGCAAAACCGATTGTTGTCATAAAATCAGTCCTTTGTTCTCTAAAATAGGTAAAATAGAACGCCCTATAATTTCACCTGCAGTTTTAGGTGCTACTTTGCCAGGGAGTGAGTTTGCCTTTATTACATCAAAAGCGAACTCTTTCGCTGCCTGAAAATCTATACCAAAAGGTGCAGAGGCAATTTCAATAAATAAACAGTCAGAAGATATGTTTTTCATTTCTTCTCTGCCTAAAACCTTTTGTGGTACTGTGTTTATAAGAGCATCAAATTTATATTCGGTGTTTTTAAGAGAGGGGAATGAAGCGAATTTGTATCCTTTAGTGAAAGCATCAGCTTTGTCTCGTTCTTTTCTTGCAAAAACTGTAACATCTGCACCCATCGCTTTTAATGTAGCGGCAAGAACTTTACTCGTTCTGCCGTAACCTAAAATAGCGCATTTCATTGAATGTATTGTTATTGGCAGATTTTTAATAAGTATTTCAACAACGCCTTCTGCAGTTGGTATAGCATTAAAAATTGCAAGTTCATCTAAAAGAAAATAGTCATAAAACTCCACTTCCATATTGGTAAGCGTTTCTTTAAAACTTTCTGGCAATTGCCCACCCATTACAATATTACCTTTTTTTAAAAGTGTACAAATATCTTTTATTTCAACCTTTTCATCAAACAAAGGTGCATTAAGCGTTAACCTGTCTTTTGTAAAAGGTAATGGTAATAAAATGTACTCTGCACTGTTTATAGCTTCGCTTAAACTATTAAAACAGTTAGTATCTGAAAATGCGTAATAACAGACCTGTAATTTTTGTTTTTCAAGATATTCACCTAAATAAAGTGAGCGTTCATCTCCGCCTAATATCAAAAAAATATTTTCTCTCATAAAATATCAATCCTCTCGTTATATAGTATTCAGAAAGGAAATGATGGTTACAAAAAAAGAACAAGCCTGCCGCGAACGACAGACAAGTTCTTTTTAAGGGGGTTATATTAAAGGGGGGAGAAATAGCAAATTATTCAACATCTAAAAGCCAACTTACATTTGTGTTAAGTACTTCTGCTAAAGCAACAATTTCAAAATCTGAAACTGAACGAAGTTGACCTTCAAGTTTTGAAAGACCAGAAGCATTAAGGTCAACGCCACGGATTTGCAATTGGGTAAGTAAATCTTTTTGTTTCATACCAATTTCTTTGCGTCGTGCTTCTACTTTTTTACCGCAGATATTACGGTCGCCGAGTGGTTGTTTTCTGATTCTCATGGAGATTTCCTCACTTTCACTTTTTGTTTTTAGCGTGCGTGGGTAAAAATGGTGAGTGAGTAGTCACTCACAACTTCGTAAAAAAATATAAAATTTTTACGAAGCAACAATCATCAAACTTCAATCAAATCTCTTATCTTGGTTTCATAATATCACACAATTTTAATTCTGTAAAGATATTTTCATAAGAAATAATAAATTTATGAATATTGTGAAAATAAAACAAAAAATTATAAAATATTTTTTATTTATATTTTATAAAAATATGATATAATATATAACGCTTAAGGATGTGAAAAATATGCATAATAAGTTATTACCAATAAAAGA
>CALAEU010000076.1 GCA_937891215.1 uncultured Clostridia bacterium | reverse complement strand
TAAACTAAATCTTTCCAGTAATTTGCATTAACTTTCTTTTCACCACTTCTTGAATCTTTAAGTGAGAAAAGACCAATAATACCGCAAAGAATAACTAAAGCACCAAGACCGAGGAAATAATATGTGTAGCCTTTCTCGATGTCGCCACCACCAAGAGGCTCAATGAATCCACCAGAAACAGTAACAATAATAGTTGCCGCTATAGGAAGAATAGCAAGAATACTTTCAGCAGTTGCACGGTTTTTAGTTGTTGTAACATCAGTAACCCATGCATTGAAAGCGGAGTCGTTACTTGTTGAACCTACAAAAGTCATAATGCAGTCCATAACAATAATTGAAATGGCAGTTGCAGTAACAATTAAAGCAGGTTCGGTTATACCGAATACACCTGAAATATTATCTTTTGTAAGGAAGCCAAAAGCAGCGGTAATAACACCCCAGATGAGATACCCAACAGAAATGAACACTTTTCGTTTATTCATTTTGTCGGAGAGGTTACCCATAATAAATGTCGTGAGAACAGCTACAATGGCACTAAGATTAACCATTAAAGTTATGGCATCCATAGAAGAAAGTGTACCTGTAACTGTTCCGCCCTCATAAACAGTGTTGTACATAAATGTGTTGTAATACATGTTTTCAAGATTCCAGGCCACCTGACCTATAAAGCCAAAAAGGCAAAGATTGAACCAGATTCTGCCAGAAAGTTTAGAACCGGGTGCGATTGTTTTTTCTTTTTTCATAAGAAAACTCCTTTGTTTTTATTTTTGCAAAAATCACAAATTATCGTTGCAAAATATATCTATTTTATTATAAATGACTATGAGAGTAAAGTCAAGAAAATAGAGTGTATAAATAATGTAAAAAGTGACAATAATTAAAGAAAATAGTTGTTTACAAAATTTGTAAAGTGTGTTAAAATATCAAACTGATTGAATTTTTTGAAAGGAGGCAGAACTTGTGGAGCATAAATTAGTTCATTTTGCGGCAGATAAAACTATTTCGAACATATTAAAATATATTGACAAAGAGCCACAGAAGAATCTTCTTAAAATTCTGGGGATTGTTGAAAAAACTTTTAAAATGTACCCAAAAGAAAACTATGCTAAAATGCGTAATGCTGTTTTAGACGACAGTAATTCACATACAATTTTAGCAAAAAATATTTTAAAAGATGTTGACCACAGTTTAATTAAAAGCCTTCTTCTTTCTTTAGGTGTTCACGCAGGTTTTTACGGAACTAAAATTGTAAGAGCAAACCGTGAAAAATATAAATGCAATATCCCGTGGATAATTCTTTTTGACCCGACTTCTGCATGTAACTTGAAATGTAAAGGTTGCTGGTCTGCAGAGTATGGTCATTCTTTCCAGCTTTCACTTGACGAAATGCGTAGCATTGTAAGTCAGGGTAAGGAAATGGGTACTCATTTTTATATGCTTACAGGTGGTGAGCCACTTATAAGAAAAAATGACATTGTAACCCTTGCTTCTGAAAATAAAGAGTGTACATTTTTAATTTACACAAACGCTACTTTAATTGACCAGAAATTCTGTGACGATATTAAGAAATGTGGTAATATTACACTCGCTTTAAGCATTGAGGGTTCGAAAGAAAGCAACGACTTCCGCCGTGGTGATGGTGCTTATGACACAACAGTCAAGGCTATGGACCTTTTAAAACAGAATAAAATTCTTTTTGGTATATCTGTTTGCTACACAAGTAAAAATGTTGAAAGCGTAACAAGTGATGAGTTCTTGAATGATATGATTGAAAAGGGTGTAAAATATGCACTTTATTTCAATTATATGCCAGTTGGCAGTGATGGCCAGAAGGAACTTATACCGTCACCTATGCAAAGAAAATATATGTATATGTGGCTTAAAAGAATCAGAAATGGTAAAACTGGTAAGCCAATATTTGTTATGGACTTTCAGGACGATGGCGAATATGTAGGTGGTTGTATTGCAGGTGGCAGAAACTACTTTCACATAAATTCAAAAGGTGATATTGAACCTTGTGTATTTGTTCACTATTCAGACTCAAACATAAGAGAAACTACTCTTTTAGAGTCTTTACAACGACCACTTTTTCAGGCGTACAGAAAAGGACAGCCTTTCAATGATAACCATTTAATGCCTTGTCCTATGCTTGAAAATCCTGATATTCTGAGAAAAATTATTAAAGAAACGGGTGCTAAAAGTACCGACCATTTAATAAATGAAGATGTTGACGAGCTTTGCGATAAATGTGTAGATTTCAGTAAAGAGTGGGCACCCGTTGCTGAAGAATTGTGGAAAAATAATCCGCACCCGAAAATTTTCACACAATATTATAGAGATTCAGATGAAGCAAAAAATTAAAAAATACACCTTAATTGGATTTGAAGTTCAATTAAGGTGTTTTGTTTTTGAAAAAATAAATTCTTTAAAGGAATATTTTGTTAATATTTTATAAAATTATATCTGCATAATTGACATTATGAACAAAAGTAGTATAATTATAATAGAGGAAAATGCGGATTCAGAAATTAAAATTTCTATAAGGAGAAAGATAAAATGTTTAAAAGAAGCGGAAAAAGATTTTTAAGTGTTTTACTTGCAGTGGTTGTAGTGCTTGGTAGTATTCCATTTGTTTTTCAGGGTACTGCTAATGCGGCTTATTTCAGTGATGGTACTAAATGGGTAAGAACAGGTTCTGATTATGGTAAAATCAAGGCAACTCTTTCAAATATTGATTTTAAGTTTATGCAAACAGAAGATAATCAGGAGTTTACATTTAATCAGCACCTTTCTTTAGAAAAGGATGCTGGTGAAGCGTATGCTCATTTTAATAGTCTTACTCTTTATGCAGGTGGAACCAATACCGATTCATCTCTTAAAGTTGAAGAGTATCCTGAGAATATTACGACAAATGGCACACAAAATATGGTAGATAAAATGAATTTAAAGTATGCCTGGTCGGCTTCAAATGATAACGCCAGAGATGTAGGCGTTTCAGGTTCTGATATACCTTCTCACGATTTAAGAGGTACAGTTGTTGATTTATCAGACTGTCCTGATTATCAGTGGGATTGTAATTTAAGTTTTAATGCAGTTCATCCTGAAAATACGCCTTATGGTGAGATAAAAACAAATTACTATTGGGACTTTAACTGGACTTATGCTGATGTTGGTTTGATGGGTAGCAGAACAACAAGACAGGTAAGATTATGTACAGATATTATAATTACTGATGTTCGTGAACTTAAAAATAAAGTAGAAGAATTTAAATCTCAGATAGAAAACTATGAGAATGGTAATACGAATGGCTTAACTGAAAATAGATATTTGAAATTAAAAAAATATGTTAATGCAGTACCTAACAATATGATTGATGGTAGCAAATTCTATTCTCAGATAGATGTTGATGCTATGTATGACTACATAACAGAAAGCGCTACAGGTTTAGCAGATTATTCTGCTTATTATGCAATTCGTAGCAGGGTAGCAGAGATTACCAGAAAAAATGAAAGTGGCTATATTTACGGAGCAGGTTACACAACAGAATCACTTGACGCTCTTGCGACTAGTTTTACTGAAATTGATGAAGGTTTAGATAAAAATCTTTTGCTTTTCCAGCAAGATGTTGTTGATGAGGCTACAGCGAATTTAAAAAATGCTTTAAATGGACTTGTTGCAATAAGCTTTTATGAACAGAATATGTCAAGTATTTCAAATGGCGGCGATGTCTGGGATTTGGCAAATGATAAATTATCAAGTAATTGGGAAAATGCTGAATTGGATGTTCATATTATAGGAACAAAGTATATGTATATGCAAACATATGATGACCAACAATTCAATTTATATCAGTGGGTATTCATGCGTTCACAGTTATCTCCACCAATATGGACAGAAAAGCATCCGGTACTTGAATATTTTGTGTTTGACACAACTGGAACATGTGGTGACGGAATCTGTTGTGATGCAAGTGGTAGTGTAACTAACAATTCACAAGAATTTGTAAGCAGATTAGATGATGAAAATAAAAGTGAAACTTCAAACGGCGTAGGTTATGCAGATTGGGAATTTGTAACACACGAAAACAGATATTATAAAGATAAGACAGAAAAAATTACAAATGCTACCGCTTTATGTAATGATAACGGTGTTATAGACCAAATAGAAATTGGCGAAAATGGTGCTTGGGGAAGAAATAGTTATTTAGCAGATGCTGACATTCTCTTCAAAGGTGAGGGTGAAGGCGTCAGAAGTGCTGAACAAAATCTTTCTTATGTATGGAAATTCGGAGTTAATAATAGAGATAATTCCTCTAATTTGTACCATTTCCATGTTCCTGTAACAGTTCTTGTTACTGATGCCCGTGATCTTGTAAAGCTTTATGATGAATTAAATGCTTTGGCAAATGGTGCTGAAGACGTGGATGAAGAAAATAGATTGAAATATACTGAAGCTTCAATAGTTGCTTTAAGACCTGTTTTAGAACAAATTCCACAAGACCTTCTTTATGGTTCAGCATATTATACACAAACTGAAGTTAATTCATATTACAACACGCTTTTAGATGCAAAAAATGCACTTGAGCCGGTTGCAGATTATACTGCGTATGATGAAACTTATGAAGAAGCGAAGTCAATAACAAATGATGACAATAAATATGAACCAGGTGCCTTTGCTTCTTATATGGCAACAATTGATTACATAAACTCAGGTCTCGACAGAAGATTGGGTGAGACACAGCAAGAAACTGTTGATGAAGCAACTGAGTTTTTAAATCAAAGTATGGTTGTTTTAGAGCAGAATGCTTATTGTGATTATACCGAGCTTAAACAAGTGATTGCTTATGCAAAAGAAAAATTCCCGACTGCAAACATAGAAAGTGATGATGTATATAATGCTATGTTGGAGGCACTTGCAAAAGCTGAAGCGATAGAGCCAGAATTGGTAAAGGGTGTTGATAACGCTAATCAGAAGATAATTGATGACGCAAAAGAAGAACTCCTTTATGCAATTTACTATGAGTATTACGATTCATTATCAAAAGAAATCATAAATGGTAATAATGAGAATAATGGCGACAAGGTTTATCTTGATGAAGATTTTGATAAATTCAAAGAAGATTATGCGGCTATTGTTGGTAAACTTGAAAATGATGTAAATGATGATTCAATATCTAATAAAGATGCGTTCAAGGATGCAACAACAGACCTTGCGGATGCAAACACTTCACTTGAAGAAGCAAAGTTTGTGGATTTGACTGAAATTAAAGATACAATAGAAGAAGCTAAAGAAAAAACAAACGAAGGTTATACCGATTCAAGCTGGAACGAGCTTCAGGAAGCTATAAAGAATGCAGAAACACTTGTTTCAACAAATCCTGTGCAAGGCGAGAATGGTTCTGGAACAAAAGAAGTCGAACAAGCAAATCAAGCTATAAAAGATGCACTTGCCAACCTTCAGATAAAAGCAGATTATTCAAAATTGCAAAAAGCAATGGAAGATGCTGAAAATATTTTGAATAATACAGAAACAACTTATACTGAAAGTTCAAAAAAAGTCGTTTCAGAAGCATACGAATTGGCAAATGAATTAGATAAAGATTTACCAGAGTCAGAACAGGCAAGAATAGATGGAATTGCATCAGAACTTGAAAAGGCTGTTGCTGAAATAAAGGTGAAAGCTGATTATTCTGCAGTAAATTCTTTAATAGAGCAAGCAAGAGAAATTCTTAATTCAACTGATGTTGTTTATACAGATAGTTCAAAATCAGAACTTAAGAGAAATTATGATATTGCAGTTGCATTAGATAAAGATTTGCCTGAATCTGAGCAAGGCACAATAAATTCTGTTATATCTGATTTATCTGCGGCAGTAAATGGTATGAAAGTTAAAGCAGATTATTCCGCTTTAGATGAAGTAGTTGAAAAAGCGAAAGAGGCATTAAACAGAACAGATGTAAAATACACTGCAAATACTGAACAGATACTCAGAGATGCTTTAACAAGTGCAGGGGATGTAAACAGGGATTTATCAACTGATGACCAAAAACAAATTGATGATGTTGTTGAGATAGTAAAAAATGCGACTGATATGTTAACAGAAGCAGCAGATTTATCTAAATATAAAGAGGCGTTGGAAAAGGCGGCAGAAATTCTTGAAGGTGATAATTCAGATAATCGCTATGACGAGGAAGATTTTAAAAACTTTGTTGATATAGTTATAGATGCGAGTTCTTTAGTTGGCGAGGATTCAAACAACATTCCAAAGACTGAGCAGGACAATATTGATTCTGCAACAGAAACAATCAAAAATGCAACAGAAGAGATTTATAATAAACGATATATATTTGTAAATTTCAAAGGCGAGTCAAATGAAATTTATAAACCATATAGGGTTCCGTTTTCTGATGAACTTACTTTCGGAGATTTGGAAGGTATTCCTGAATTACCTGAAAGCGATGGTTTCCAAAAATATATCGGTTGGTATTATGAGAATAATACCACTATGAAGTTGACCGACGCTATAACAGATGATGTAGATGTTTTCTGCTATGAGGAAGAAATCAAAATTGTAGTAAAGGCAGAGAGTGGTGCTGTTATTGATGAAACAAAAGATTTCTTTAAAGGTCTTAAACACGGAACAACTGTTGAAAATCTTAAAGCAACACTTGATAATAAGCTTGATTATATTGTCATAAAGAATGTAGAAGGAAATGTAGTTGACAATTCCGCACTTATTGCAACAGGTATGACAATAGAGCTTGTTTCAAGAGAAAATAATGCAGTTGTTAATGAAAGTGTTACAGTTGTTGTAAGAGGCGACATTAATGGTGATGGTCTTGTTAATGATGACGACTATGAAAAATCAAGAGGTATGTGCCTTAAAACAACTGAATATACTGAAACAGAAAAAGCATTTTTTGCAGCAAACGACACCGATGGTGATGGTGTACTTGATGTTATTGATTTATTCAATATAAGCAATATGCGTTACGGTAATTAATGAAAAAAGGGTTATGCGTCTGTATAACCCTTTTTATTTGTCTAATTCGCCTAAAATTGAGCGTGTTTTTTAGTTGTTATAAAGTTTATTATTTCTTTACAAATAAATGCTATTTATGTTATAATATAAAATGTATAGTTATGTATAGGAGTGTATCCGGTTTGGAAAGAAAAAGCGGTGTGTTAATGCACATTTCTTCACTATGGGGAGAATATTCAAGTGGTAGCTTCGGTAAAGAAGCTTTTGAATTTATAGATTTTCTTAAAAGCAGTGGTTTTTCATACTGGCAGGTTTTACCTTTCGTTATTCCTGATGAGTGTAATTCGCCTTATAAATCATATTCAACCTTCGGCGGTAATCCGTATTTTGTTAATTTAGATTTACTTTTTAAAGACGGACTTTTATCACAGGAAGATTTATCATCTGCAAAGCAGGGTACACCATATTTCTGTGAATTTGATCGTTTGAAAAATGAAAGAATCCCTCTTTTGATTAAGGCATCAAAAAATGCAAATGCAGAATTAAAAGTAAAAATAAATAAATTTATAGAGAAAAATATACATATCAAAGAATTCTGTAAATTTATGGCACTTAAAACTGCTAATGATGAAAAAGAGTGGACGGAGTGGGAAGTAAAAGAATACTCTGACGAAGTTTATTTCGGCTGGTGTTTTATTCAATATGAGTTTTTCACTCAGTGGGCAAAAGTTAAAAAATATGCTAACGAAAACGGAATAAGCATAATTGGTGATATTCCTATTTATGTTTCATTTGATAGTGCAGATGTCTGCTACAATCAGAAAATGTTTTTGATGGATGAAGAAAATCATCTTACAGATGTTGCGGGTGTACCACCAGATTATTTTTCAGAAGACGGTCAGTTGTGGGGTAATCCGCTTTATGACTGGGCAGAAATGGAAAAAGATGGTTTTTCTTGGTGGAAAGAGCGTCTTTCATTTGCTTTGGAACTTTTTGATGGTGTAAGAATTGACCATTTCAGAGGTTTTGAAAGTTTCTGGGCAGTTAAAGGTACGGAAAAAACTGCAAAAAACGGTAAATGGGTTAAAGGTCCGGGAATGAAACTCATAAAAGTATTTAACGAAGTCAAGGGTGACAAACTTATTATTGCAGAAGATTTGGGCGATATTACAGAAGATGTAGTAAAACTTGTGAATGACAGTGGTTTCCCTGGAATGAGAGTATTCCAGTTCGGTTTCCTTTCAATGTGGGATACGCCTCACAGACCGTATAATTATATAAATAACTGTGTTGCTTATTCTGGTACACACGACAACAACACACTTTTAGGCTATCTCTGGGAAACACCTGAAGATATGAAAAGAAAAGTTATGCAGTATTGTTCCTGCAATTATGACCGTTGGAATGAAGATGGTTGTAAAGCTATAATTAAAACTATCATGTCAAGTAATGCAGGACTTACGATATTTCCGATACAAGATTTATTGGGTTATGGTTCTGATACTCGCCTTAATGTACCTGGCAGAGCAGATGGCAACTGGCTTTACAGAACTACAAAAGAGCAAGTTGACAATATAAATAGACAAGAATACAAAGAAATGAATGAATTATTCGGCAGGGTTTAAAAATGAGCAATTTAAAAGATATTACACTTTTTTTACTTGATATGGATGGCACTGTAAATTTAGGATTCGACCCTATAGATGGTGCAAAAGAATTTTTAGAAACATTATTAGCACAGGATAAAAAATTTATTTTTTTGACAAACAATTCTTCAAAGAATGCTAATGACTATGTTGAAAAAATGAAAAAACTCGGGTTTCCTTGTGAAAAAGAAAATGTTTTTACGTCTGGTATGGCTGCAGGAATGTTTTTAAGAGATAACAAAAAAGGAAAAAAAGTTTATGTTTGTGGAACAGAATCTTTAAAAAATGAACTTTTAAAATATGGCGTTGAAATTTCAGAGGACGATGCTGATTTAGTTCTTTTAGGTTATGACACTGAGCTAGATTATAAAAAAATCACAAAGGTATGCGACCTTTTAGATGCAGGCGCAGAGTACTATGCAACTAATATAGATATGGTTTGCCCTATTGAAAATGGCAGATATTTACCGGACTGTGGCAGTTTTGCTGATATGTTCGAAAATGCAGTTAAAAGAAGACCGATTTTTTTAGGTAAACCCGACAGAACTATGATAGATATTTTACAAAAAGAAACTAACACTCCTTACGAAAATATAGCAATGGTGGGAGACAGACTTTACACCGATGTTAAAACTGGTGTGAATGCAGGGGTTACTTCAATTCTTGTTATGTCAGGTGAGACAGATGAAGATATTTTAAAAGCATCAGATGTTGAGCCAACATATATATTTGATTCGGTAAAAAATATTCTTGAGGAAATAAAATAAATATATGAAAGGACGCGGAAAAATGAAAAAGAAAATTTTAGCATTGGTACTTGTAATATCATTTGTTATGTCGATGTTTGCGTTGTCATTTACATCAAGTGCTGCGAGTACATTAAAGGGTGATGCAAATGGTGATGGAGAACTTTCAGCGAATGACGCCTTGATTATTTTAAGAGCAGCTGCAGGAATTGAAGATAATCTTTCAAGTGACGCAAAAACTCTTTGTGATATTGATGGCGATGGTTATATTTCACTTTTTGATGCAAGAAGAATTTTAAGAGCAGCCGCAGGTCTTACTAACCTTGAACCAACAGGTAAATTTAAAGGTTATACAGATAAAAATCAGATTTTCGGCTCACAGGAAGAAGCACTCACTTTCTTTAACACCAATCTCAATAAGGTGAAATCAGAAAAATTTGGTTTTACTGCATTGACAGATGTTGAAATGAAAGAATTCAAAGCAGATAAAATTACATTGTTGGGTCAGGAAGCACAGAACACCGCAACTTTAATTGAAGGTATTATGAATACAATTGGTAGTGAATCTGACGAGGAATATTATGTAGCCTACAATACAAGTTCAACAAATAAAATGAGTGTTGAAGGCCAGTCCTATGTTACAAGACTTACTAATCAGGATGTTTTAGGTATGAAAGTTGAATTTGATGCGACCCGTCATTCTGAAAATGGTGGTATTGTTACTATTACAATTGCAATTCCTGATACAGAAAAAGTTGATATAAATGACTCAAGTTATATAAAAGTATTTAATTCGGAAAATCTTTTAGGTGCAACAGAAACTGCACTTAATACAATACTTACTAAGGTTGCAGATGGTACAGAAGTAGTTCACTACAAAAATGCAGTTTTAGTTGCAGAATTTGAAGCAGGCACAGGCTACCCTGTGAGTTATTCAACTTCTTATGAAACTAATGTTTTTGTTGCAGATGCTTCAAGAAGTCTTTATACATTTGAAAATCTTAATTATAAAACAGAAAATAAAGTTGATTATATCGATTTTATTTACGATTGATTTAAAAGGTGATGAATTATGAAGAAATATATTTTAGCACTTGACCAGGGTACTACTTCTTCAAGAACAATTGTCTTTGACAAGAAAGGCAATATTGTTTCAAAAGCACAATTTGAATTTACACAGATATACCCTAAAAGTGGCTGGGTAGAACACGACCCTTATGAAATCTGGGAGAGTCAACTTCATTCATTACAGGTTGCTTTACAGAATGGTAATATAAAGTCTGAAGAAATTGCTGCGGTTGGTATTACTAACCAGCGTGAAACAACCATTTGTTGGGAGAGGGAAACAGGTAAACCTGTTTACAATGCTATTGTATGGCAATGCAGAAGAACTGCACCTATTTGTGAAAAATTAAAAGAAATGGGTCTTGAACCTTATGTTAAAGAACATACAGGACTTTTAATAGATGCATACTTTTCTGCAACAAAAATCAAATGGATTTTAGATAATGTTCCAGAAGCAAGAACTTTAGCAAACGAAAATAAGCTCTGTTTCGGTACAGTTGAAACCTGGCTTATATGGAATCTTACTAATAAGCAGGTTCATGTTACCGATTACAGTAATGCTTCAAGAACAATGCTTTTTGATATTGAAAAACTTCAGTGGGATGAAACTCTTTGCAATAAATTGGGCATTCCTATGAGTATGTTACCTGAAGTTAAAGAATCAAGTGCTATTTATGGTGAAATTGCAGACAATTTACCTGGACTTTCATCTCTTGCAGGTATTCCAATCGGTGGTGCTATCGGTGACCAGCAGTCTGCACTTTTTGGTCAGGCATGTTTTAATGCAGGTCAGGCAAAAAATACTTATGGTACTGGTTGCTTCCTTCTTATGAATACAGGTGACAAGAGGATTCACTCTAAAAATCAACTTATTGAAGGTATTGCGTGGGGACTTAACGGTAAAGTTACTTACGATTTAGAAGGTAGTGCATTTAATGCGGGTTCAGTTATTAAATGGCTTCGTGATGAACTTCGTATGATTTCAGAACCATCTGAATGTGACTTTTTAGCAGAAAGTGTTCCTGACTCAAATGGTATTTATTTAGTACCTGCTTTTACAGGTCTTGGTGCACCTTATTGGGATATGTATGCCCGTGGTTGTATTGTAGGTCTTACCCGTGGTACAAATCGTGCGCATTTTGCAAGAGCGGTACTTGAAAGTATTACCTATCAGGTTACAGATTTAATTGAAGCTATGTCAAAGGATAGTGAAATTCTGATTTCAGAAATCCGTGTTGATGGTGGTGCATCTGTAAGTAATGTAATGCTTCAGATTCAGGCAGATATGTCAGGCGCTAAAGTAAACAGACCCAAACTTGTTGAAACAACTGCTCTCGGTGCTGCTTATATGGCAGGTCTTGCAGTAGGTTTCTGGAATAGTTTAGAAGAAATTGAAACAGACCGTGAAGTTGACAGAATCTTCATTCCTAATGTAAACACAGACAAACGTGAAAAAATGCTTAAAGGATGGCATAAGGCTGTCAAATGTTCAATGAACTGGGAAGAAGCTTGATGGCAAATTTGCGATATTTGTCATTTTACTCACCCACTCGCGTACCCTTTGTACGCTTCGGGGATTCGTAAAAAGCCAACTATCATCAAATTTGCGCATCAATCTACGCTTGAAAAAGTGCTGAATGCTGAGTGCTGAGTGCTGAGTTTCGGGACCTGCGGTCAATTATAATATTATAACAAAAACTACATCCTATCATTTTCGGTTAATGCATAAACCAACTTTAAATGATAGGATGTATTTACTTTTATTCATAAATAGTTATAATCAAGTCCGCAGGACTTCCTCAACTCAGCACTAAGCACTCAGCATTCAGCACTCAGCATTCAGCACTTTTAAATAATTTTCTCTTGCAAAAAATGTGATTTTGTGGTACACTATCTTTGATTAAGTATGACTTAAATCCAAAACCAAAAGGGGATAGGTAAAATGAAAAAAACAAAGAAAATTATATCTTTAATTTTAGCAGTAGTTATGCTTTCTACCACATTTATGGTAGCGGCAAGTGCTACCCAAAATGAAGATGTAATTCCAAGTATTGTTGTACCTGGACTTTTCCAAAGTGAAACGAAGTATTATGAAGATGGTAAACCAACAAATTTAGAAGCACCATTCTTTATGTCTGACACAATTGAAATTGCAGGTTTAGCACTTACAGAAGCACTTGTACCTATAAGTAAATTACTTATTTCACAAGAAGATAAAGACCAGCAAGCGGCAAAAGCACTTGCAGGTGTTTTAGGCGATACACTTATGGGTAAGTTGAAAAGCGATGAAAACGGTAAATTTATAAATGATGTAAGAGCAACAAAATATTACGATTCATTTAAAAATTTAAGTGAATACGATAAAGAATACATACTCGACCAGTTACCACTCAATAAATATATTGAAATGGCTGGAGAAGAAAATCTTTATGTTTTCTCATACGCTTCTTTAGGTAATATGAAGGATACTGCACAAGAACTTTATGATTTTATTCAGTTCGTTAAAGAAGATTCAGGTTCAGATAAAGTTAATTTAGCACCTATAAGCCAGGGTGGGTCTGTTATGAACGCTGTTATGCAACTTTATAAAGATAACGGCAGGGCTTTCAGTGAAGATATTAACAGAATAGTTTATGTTATTCCTGCTCTTGATGGTTCAATTTTAGTTGGTGAAATTTATCAGTACGGTCTTCTTGATGATAATGAAGAACTTTACAGTAAAATGCTTCCCGCACTTATGGGTGTTGACGAGATGGCGGGTTACCTTGTAAATATAGTTCTCCGCATTATGCCTAATGCAGACCTCAACGCTATTCTTGACACAGTTGCATTTGACCTTGTTAATGATTATATGAGGTACTCAACTCTTATGTGGGGTTTAGTTCCATCAGCTAACTATGAGCCTTGCAGAGAAATGTATTTAATGGATGACTCAATGGCAGTAATCCGTGAACAGACAGATTGGTTCTATAATGCACAGAAAAATTCTGATGCTAATATTTTAGATGCAAAAGCACAGGGTGTTGACATCTTTGATATTGTTGACTACAACATTTCTCTTTATGAAATCGTTGATTCATGGGATGATGTTAATGCTGATGGTATTATTCAACTTGATTCAACATCAATGGGTGCATATAGTGTGGGTGTTAGTAAAGAACTTCCTGCAGATTATGTACGCACAGTAAATAACTGCACAAATCCAAATCACGACCACAGTGACCCAAGAAATATTGTTGATGCAAATACAGGTCTTCTTCCGTGTACAACATTCTATTTCTACAATCAGGACCACGAAAAAACAGCTTCAAACGATGTTATTATGAAACTTGTTTCTGAACTTCTTGTGGATGAAAACTTTACAGATGTTTACAGTTACCCTGATAGATTCCCACAATTCAACATTGCAAGAGATTCAAAAGGTTTTATGAAAGACCTTGAAGAAGCGAAAAAGTTAGATTTAACTTACCTTACAGAAGATGAAAGAGCAAGATTCCAGAATGCTATTGAGCGTGGTGAAGAAGCTCTTGAACAAACAAATGTGGATTTAGCAGAGTTTGAAGCGGCAAAAGCATATTTTTATGACACTCGTGATGAAATAATTTACGGTGCAGAAAAAGAATACACAGGTGGTCTTGATTTCAACGACTATCTTGCAACAATATTTAAACTTATCAGCGATTTACTTTATTACTTCTTTGATGGTGCAGGTTTCAGCGATATGTAATTGAAATCTGCTTGAAAGGTTTGAGTTTTGTATGGTATCTGCAAAAGGTAGATATGCTCTCAGAATATTCATAGATTTGGCGCAGAATCAAGGCGACGGTTATGTTGCACTTTCAGAAGTTTCAAAGCGTCAGGATGTTTCTCTGAAATATCTTGAAACAATAGTTGCAACTCTTGTCCGTGGTGGTCTTTTAAGAAGTCAGCGCGGTATGTCTGGTGGTTACAGATTATCAAGAGATGCAAAAGATATTTCAATCTATGATATATTCAATTTAACAGAAGGTAGTCTTTCACCTGTTGCTTGTATTAACTGTGGTGAAAATTTCTGTAACAGGTCAGAAATTTGCTACACAAAAGAAATGTGGGCAAATGTCGATAATTTAATTAATAATTACTTTAAAAGTGTTTCTATTCAGGATTTGCTCGAAAAGAATGTAAAGATAGTTGAAGCACTATAAAAATCAAATTAAAAATCGGCTCGGGTTAGTTAATAATGACAAAACATCGCAGTTGGATGGAACTTCGCTTTTTTGTTTTTTAAGTTTAATTAAGCTTCAATTCTTGACTTAGCTTCATCATACATATTGAAAATTTCGTCAAGGTGACTGTAATTTTCTTGTTGTTTAATGAGCTTTTCAGCATCAAGGTAAACTTTTGCAGCGCGATTGAAGTAAGCGTGTCTGTCTGTTTCTGCTTTTGTTGCTTTTTTGCAGGCTCTCTTTTTGCCTTGCATTGTTTTAATTTCTGCTCTTATTTCTTTTGCTTTAACAGAAGCTTTTTCTTTTTTGGATTTTTGTAAATCAAGATAAAGTGCTTTAAGTTTATCATCGCAAACATCTTCATCATTAAAGCATTTTTCAAGAACTTCAAAATCAGGAGCCACGAGGTTACCTGTGCCGGCAAAATATTTTTTTATTGTTTTGTAAGAAGACATTTTCTTTTTTGCGATCTCAATAGCAAGTTTTCTTGTTTCTTTTTCTTCGTTGTTTGTTTTTGGCAAAGCTCTTGCTTGTTCAATTTCTGCTTTTATTGCCTCTTTATCAAAACTTAAAAGACTGTTAAGACCAGCGGAGTAAACTTTTGTGTTTTCCGCTACTGCAAGTTTGTAAGCAGGTGTAGAGAATTTATTAAGTTCGTCACAGACAAACTGAGCAATTTCAATTTCATCGTTGTACTTAATATCCTCTTTTAGTGATTTTTTGCCTTCTTTGCCTTTGTAATCTTTTTTATTTATTACTTTAGGTGTTTGTGTAGCCATTTCTTGTGAATTGCGGATAATGTCAATTCCTTCAACGAGTTTTTCATCATTGAGAATACCATTACCATAGTCCTCAAACATAGCTCTAATTTTAAGTACACGAATAACAGATTCTTGTTTCTTTTCGTTGAAATCGTACCAGATATAGGGAATAACATTCATTAAAGCACCTATAGCTGCAACAACAATAAGAACTTTTATAAGTGATAAAAGAATATCAGGGTCGTAAAGTGCAGAAAGTGCATTGTTGTAGTTATCCTGACCATTTTCTAATTGTTCTGCAAGAATCTGACCTACTGTTGTTTTGCCGTCACCTAAAACTCGTGAAAGAATTTCTGGGTCAGAAGTGACTTTTGCAGCATTTCCTTTTGTAAGACCACTTTTTTCATAAATAGCTGGTAAAACTGAAGATGTGATAAGTGCAATAACAGTACCGATAGTTGTAACTACTGCAAAAGCACCATCAATTCTTTCACCCGTTTTATATTGTTGATAGTCACGGATATCTGCCTGAATAGCAGGGTTTAAAATATGAGCGAATGAACCCATAAAAGCGTTAAGATAGAGACAACCCATAATA
This sequence comes from uncultured Clostridia bacterium, assembly GCA_937891215.1. The sequence goes on along the minus strand of CALAEU010000076.1, from coordinate 1,153 downwards.
AGCCAGATTGTTAAGTTATGAATTTCATTGGTAAACGGTAACATCATTAAAATGAAGATGATGTTAAAGATATTGGTTACAACAAGAACACTTTTTTTACCCCATTTTCTTATACAGAAAGGCGCTAAAAGCATTCCCCAGAGGGATGCGTTACCATAGAGTGTGACAAGTAAACTATATGCATTACCCGAACAGGCACCACCGTAATTATAAAGCCAGAACATAATGTTGGAGTAAGCACTTTCGAGGAAACCAATCCAACCGGCAAGTGAAATAATCCAGAAATATTTATTTTTAGCAACTGCTTTAATAGCGTCAATAAACTTAATCTGAACAATGTGCGTTCTTGCCTGAACAATTTTTTCTTCTGTATGTTTGTAAACAACCATACAAAGAAGTAAACCGCCTACGGTAAGAATTGGATATATAAATCTGTAAACACGAATATCGGTTGTGTTTGAATGGAACAAGTTTTCTGCAATAATAGGAGTGAAAAGGTTTACTATTGTTGGTGCGAATGAGTAAACAATACTCTTTATTGAAGCAACATCGCTTCGTTCGTGCGAGTTTGGAGAGAGTACATGAATAAGGTTTTCATAAGCATCGTAGAAGAAATAATAGAAGAAATGAAGGAAAAGGTTTAGCACCATAATAATTGCGCATTTTGCAACATAAGCTTTGGTTTCGCCAAAAACCATTCCGTCGCCTAACCAGTCTGAAAGCTTAGCATAAGGGAACCAGACCAAAATGTTACATATAATTGCGGCAGGAAGAGCCATTCTAACTATGTACGGACGATATTTACCGGCTTTGTTACGGGTGTTATCTATAATATTTGCACGAATACCTGTAAGAGGAATGTTTGCAAGTACTGCAATAACATACATAACATACATATCCATAGGGTCAATACCCAGGGTGCTTGAAAGTAATGTGTTATTCGCTGCTAAAAGACAAGCAGAACCCATTGTTATAATCATATAAGCACCAATACCACCGCCTGAGTAAGCGGCAATTTCTTTGAATGGCATATATCTGCCTTTAGCAGGGGTTTTCCAATGTTCTTTAACATTAGAAATAAGCCCTATAGTTTTTTCTTTAAGATTCATTTTTTCAACTCCTAAATAATGGTATTAATTATTATAACATAAAT
>CALAEU010000075.1 GCA_937891215.1 uncultured Clostridia bacterium | reverse complement strand
AAACTGCAAAGATGCTTGATGGAGGTGTGTCTTTTGAACCAAGACCGTAACGACCGCCGGTTACTGTAAGACCTGTTTTGCCACATGATTCGAGAGCGGCAACAACATCAAGGTAAAGTGGTTCACCAATTGAACCAGGTTCTTTAGTTCTGTCAAGAACAGCAATCTTTTTAACTGTTGCAGGGAGAGCTGCACAGAATTTGTCAGCTGCGAATGGTCTGTAAAGTCTAACTTTAAGAAGACCAACTTTTTCGCCTTTTGCTAAGAGATAGTCAATAACTTCTTCTGCTACGTCACAGAATGAACCCATTGCTACGATAACTCTTTCAGCATCTTCTGCACCGTAGTAGTTGAAGAGTTGGTAGTTAGTGCCGAGTTTAGCATTAACTTTACCCATATATTCTTCTACGATTGCAGGAACTTCATCATAGTATTTGTTACATGCTTCTCTGTGTTGGAAGAAAATGTCACCATTTTCGTGAGAACCCCGCATTACAGGATGTTCTGGGTTAAGTGCTCTCTGGCGGAATGCGTCAACAGCATCCATATCGCACATTTCTTTGAGGTCTTCGTAGTCCCAGATTTCAATTTTCTGAATTTCGTGAGATGTACGGAAGCCATCGAAGAAGTTGATAAATGGAACACGGCTCTTGATTGTTGCAAGGTGAGCAACTGCACCTAAGTCCATAACTTCTTGAGTATTTGTTTCAGCGAGCATTGCGAAACCTGTCTGACGACAAGCATAAACGTCTGAATGGTCACCGAAAATATTAAGTGCGTGAGAAGCTACGCAACGAGCTGAAACATGGAAAACTGATGGGAGAAGTTCACCAGCAATTTTGTACATGTTAGGAATCATTAAAAGAAGACCTTGTGATGCTGTGTAAGTTGTTGTAAGTGCACCAGCTGCTAAAGAGCCGTGTACTGTACCTGCAGCACCTGCTTCAGATTGCATTTCAGCAACTTTTACAGTTGTACCGAAAATGTTCTTTTGACCTTGTGCAGACCATTGGTCAACATAGTCAGCCATCGGGCTTGATGGTGTGATTGGGTAGATACCAGCAACTTCTGTGAAAGCGTATGAGACATACGCAGCCGCATTGTTACCGTCCATGGTTTTCATTTTACGTGCCATTGGATTTTGCCTCCTATGAATTTTAATTTTAAACACAACTATTCTAACACTAAAATTAAAAAAAGTAAACATTAAATCGTTAAAAATTCCACAAAAAAAGTGGAAAATTTACTATATTTAAGTAAAATAAATATCTATGTTGTAGAATATTGGTGGAAACATTGACAAAGATAGCATTTTTTTGTATAATGAGAAAATCATATTTTAATATGGTGAATTATAATTTCTTTTTGAAAGGAGCAAGTCCTATAATGGATGACGCCGGACCTAGTATTATTTTTAATTCAATTGAGCCAATGCTCAACACACTTGAAGTAACTGCAAATGCAAAATCACTTATTTGGCAAGTGCCGTTACTTATAATCCTTATTTTAGTAAACGCATTTTTTGCAATGAGTGAAATTGCACTTATTTCACTTAACGATGCAAAATTAGAAAAACAGTCAGACGAAGGCAACAAAAAAGCAAAACAAGTTTTAAAACTTACAAAAAACCCAAGCAAGTTTTTATCTACAATTCAGATTGGTGTAACTCTTGCAGGATTTTTGGCATCTGCTTCTGCTGCTACAACTTTAGCAGAAATGCTTACTGCAGTAGTAGTGAATTCAACAGGCGTAAGTGAAAAAATTATTTCACCAATTGCAGTTGTTCTTGTTACAATAATAATGTCTTACTTTACACTTGTTTTCGGTGAATTAGCACCAAAAAGAATTGGTATGCAAATTCCTGAAAAAATCGCATTTAAAGTAGTTGGTGTTTTAAAAACAATTTCAAAAATAACTTCACCTTTTGTAAAGGTACTTTCAGTTTCTACAAATGGTGTTGTAAGACTTTTAGGTTTTGACCCTAATGCTTCTGAAGAGGTCGTTACTGAAGAAGAAATCAGAATGATGGTTGATGTCGGTCAGGAAAAAGGTGTTATTGAAGATGTTCAGAAAGAAATGATTAACAACATCTTTGAATTTGACGACCTTAACGCTGGTGACATTATGACTCATCGTACCGATGTAACAGCAGTTGATGTTGAAGATGCTGATATTGAAAGTTTTGTTAATCTCGCTATTGAAAAGGGTTACTCAAGAATTCCTGTTTATGAAGGCGAAATTGATAATATTATTGGCATTATATATGTTAAAGACTTACTTAAATATGTAGGAAAATCTGTTCCTGCTAAAGCAAATCTTAAGAAAATGGCAAGAGAAGCGTACTTTATTCCTGAAACAAAATCCTGTGGAGAATTGTTTACAGAAATGAGCGCTAAAAAAATTCAGATGGCTATTGTTGTTGACGAATATGGTGGTACTGCGGGTATTCTTACACTTGAAGATTTAGTTGAAGCAATTATGGGTAATATTCAGGACGAATATGACCAAGAAGATGAAGAAATCTCAAGAATTGACGATAATACATTCACAGTTGATGGTACCATTGATATTGAAGAAATTGAAGAGCTTATAGGAAAAGACCTTCCTGAGGGGGACTATGAAACTCTCGCAGGCTTTATAATTGACCAGCTTCAGTTTTTACCAAAAGACGGTGAAATGAACGAGGTAGAATTTGAAAATGTCAAATTCACAGTTCTAAAAGTAGAAGAACGCAGAATAGAAAAAATTAAAGTCGAAATCACTCCGCTACCTGAGGTAGAGGATGACGACGATGATGATGAAGATGATTAAAAGTGGCTGTAAAAAAACGTTAAGTTTTTTTACAGCCACTTTTTTTGGGGGATAAAAAATACAGAACTGACAAACCGAACAAAAATAAGGCTTCAGTCTCGTAGCTTTTTCTTGATTCAATAGCTTTAATTACTTCGTAACCGCAAGCATCCTCTGGTTTGCCTTTTGGTAATTCGTAGGTAAAATGTTCTTTTATGATATTATAAATGTTAATCTGGGGGGTATGTGGTTTCAACGGTGCTTTCATAACCAACAGTTTAAAAATTTTGTCTGTAAAGCTCCTCTGTATCATTTTTGTCTAAGTTAATACTCTGAAATACAAAGTAACCCCCTGCAATAATACCGAGTGCTACTACAAGTGATATAATTGAAATTACAAGTTTTTCTTGTTTTTCATACGTATTTCTCCTTATAGATTAGCTGAAAGTTTTAAGTTAGTACTTTATTTAATTTTTAACACATTTTTAAAGGATATTTTCAAATGATTTGGTGAGTAATAAATGCAGGAGATTTAAGATTCAAATGTAAAATTAATTCTTTATTGTGATTTTAACCAACTTTAATATTGCAAAATATATAAAATGTTGATTTTTACGGAAATCTAAAAATTTTTGCGTTCCTTTTGTCGATTTTCGTCATATATAAATGAGGGTAAGGTGACGGGAGCCAAACACCGCACGGTTTTGGAAGACAAAAATTCCCACTAACATCGTCAAAACTCTTG
>CALAEU010000074.1 GCA_937891215.1 uncultured Clostridia bacterium | reverse complement strand
TATATATAAATCTTTACAACGGTGATTAAATGTTATTTGGTGTACAATGGTACTTATGGGTGTTGCTTTTAGTTGTTTCTCTGCTAGCGATATTCGTTTGCATAAAAGCATCGGCTGCTTCAAGAATAAGACGCGAAAAGTTAAGAAAAGAAGCAGAAATATGGAAAAAAGATTATGAATTAAGAGAAAATTTCAGAACACTCACTTTAGAAAAACTTAATTCTACCGACAACAACAAAATGCTTTCGGGCGTTTGTATGAATATTCAGATTGAATTAGAAAATGCACCCGATATGAACGAAGCGTTTTTTAAGTTACCTGATGAAAAGAAATACGTTTACTGTTTAGAGTATTTTGACGAAGACGCTATAAAAAGTCTTTCAACATTTTTCAAAAACAATGGTGCTCCCCTTACAGATTTTGTAACTCAGGCAATAAAGGCGGTCGGTTACAATGAAATTTTACCACTTGTAGAAACTCTTTACCCTATGTATGACGAAAACAGTGACACATCAATTGATTACGCTGTAATTGAAAAAACAGACGATAAATTCAGAGAAATTTACAGTCAGAATAAACTTTACGATTTAGTTGCTAAATTTGTAAAATCAAACAAGGAAATTTTTATAAATTAAAGGTGATTAAAAATGGCTACATTTTATCTTTCTGCTTTTGCTGATGAAGCAGGTGGCGGAATAAAAGAACAGATTGACGCATTAAAATCTCACGGGATGACTCATTTAGAACCACGCGGACTTGATGAGGGTAACATTTCACTTTACACAGTTGAACAGGCAAAAAAACTCAAAGAAATTTTAGATGAAAATGGTATTGAAATTTCTTCAATCGGCTCACATTACGGTAAAATTAAAATCACTGAAGATTTTACTGAGCATTTTGAAAACTTCAAAAACTGTGTAGAGGTTGCAAAAGTTTTAGGCACAAAAAGAATAAGAATGTTCAGTTTCTACTTTTCTGAAAATGAGAAGTACGAAGATTATAAAGACGAAGTTTTCAAGAGAATTGAAAAAATGTGCGACTATGCACTCGAAAACGGAATTTACTGTTGCCACGAAAACGAAAAAGGTATTTACGGTGACAATGCTGAAAGATGCTATGAATTACTCTCAACATTCAAAGGCAAATTAAAAGGTGTTTTTGACCCTGCGAACTTCATTCAATGCGATGTAGATATTTTACCTGCATTTGAACTTTTAAAAGATTATATTGACTATCTTCATATTAAAGATTGTGTTTACTCTGACGGTAGTATCCGCCCTGCAGGACTTGGTGACGGAAAAATCCCAGAACTTTTAAAAAGATTTAACGAAGTAAAAAATGGTGATACATTCTTAACCCTTGAGCCACACTTAAAGGTGTTTGACGGACTTAAAGAGTTAGAAGAAGAAGGTGGCACCGCCGACAAGTTAAAAGATGATTTTACTTACAAAACAAATCGTGAAGCGTTTGATGTTGCGGCAAATGCATTAAAAGACTGCATTAAAAATGCAGGACTTGAAGAAAACACAATAATTAAACATTAAAAACAAAGCACACTTGAAACAAAAATCAAGTGTGCTTTGTTTTATATATTTACAATTATCGTAAATACTTCATTTTCATATTTTATAAGCATATCGCCTTTGTGTTTGTCAACAGTTCTTTTAATGCTCTTTAAACCGAGACCATGATTTTCTTTATCGGTTTTAGAAGAAATGTAATTCCCTGCCCTTTTCTTTGGTGCTTCAAGTGACGGATTTTTAATTGAAATAAAAATACCGCTTTCATCGTTTGTTATTTTTGCTTCAATATATCTGTCACTCAATGTTTCTATTTTGACATTTGCTTCAATAGCATTGTCGAGTGCGTTACTTAAGATTGTACAGATATCCATACTCGGAACGCTTATTTTTTCAAGCGATGTAACATCAAAATGAGTTGAAATACCATTCTTTTGAGCCAACAACATTTTTTCATTTATAACCGCATCAATAGCAGAATTTTTGCTCATTGAAATATATGTAGCCTCTTCAACTGCATCAGTCATTTTTTCGAGATATTCTAAAAGTTCTTCTTTCGAACCATTTTCTGCTATGCCTTTTAAAGAGAATATATGATTTTTCAAATCGTGTCTTAACTCTCTTGTTCTGTTGTAGCTTTCTTCAATTCTTAAAAATGACTCTTTTTCAAGACGCATCTGCGTATTTAAAAGGTCTTGCCGCCTTTGCATTTCTAACTGATTGTGAAGTCGTGAGAAAAGCATAAAAACAAGCACATTTATAAAAAGAATACCTATTGTTGAAACGATGATATAAGCATTTATTTCTTCTCCAGGGGCTAAACGGTCAATGTAATACTGGTAAACTGTAAGTGTACCAAGTGTAGTAACAGGCACAGTAAGAAGTAAAAGCCAATATCTTAAAGGCACATTTTTGTTTTTTGATTTTGTGAAAAGACCTAAAAGAATAATTATTAAAAGCATAATTATATTAGGCATTTCAATTGAAAGTATTCTGTAAAAGAAGCTTTCAGTATCCATATAAGGAATTTTTGTTATGTATTCATCTATAAAGAATGAAAACGCAAAATAAGACACTAATTTTGAAAGTGCTACAAACAATGAGTAAATCACTACAAAAACAGCTTTCAGACGCTTTTGACCGTCATAAATTAAAAAGACTATAGCAATCATCAATAGCATCTGAATAACGGTTTTAATATTACCGCTCTGACCTGTTTCCTGAAGTGCTAAAAGAATCCCTGCACTTATTACAAACGCAATTCTTTTTGGGTTTTTACTTTTGAATTTTTCTTCAAAAAATACATTCATAAGTAAAAAGGCAAGAAGAATTTCTAATGTTGAAGAAAAAAGTCTTATTAAATAGAACAGTGATGTTTCTAAAAATTCTAACATTTAACTACCTCTTTGACCATAAATAAGCGTCTTTAACCTTTGTTGCCTTGCTTTTACTTACAGGCAGACTGAAAC
>CALAEU010000073.1 GCA_937891215.1 uncultured Clostridia bacterium | reverse complement strand
CTAATAAGCGTTATAATGTGTAGAAAGAAAAGGGTGTGGAAAAATGACAACAATAGAAAACTTATATTATGGAAATATTAATCCGTGTGAGAATATGATTCGTGATAATGAAAATTATAAAGATTTGTTGAGATTATATTCGAGAAACCAGGAGAAATTATTATCAACACTTACTGAAGAACAGAAAGAACGTTATGAGAAGATACACAATTACGCAGATAAGTTAAGCAGCGAACTCGAAAAGCAATCGTTTATAAATGGTTTTAGATTAGGTGTTCAGCTTGTAACAGAATCATTTTGTGAAGAATAAAAGTATATGAAAGAGACAAAGTGAATTGTAGCGAAGCTCTGATTCCTATTTCCTGCTTCCTGTTTCCTGCTCCCTTGCCACTTGAATACTTGCACACTTGCAACTGAAATAACAAAAAACACTTGAATTGGCAGTGATAATTTGATATATTAAAATCAGCGAAGTTTCACTCTAAAAAAATTGAAAACAGGAGAAAACTATGAAGAATATTTTAGTTGTTATGAACTTACAGAACGGACTCATTAATACACCAGAAAAAACTGCACTTTCACAAAAAATAATTGAGCTTACACAAAAGCATATTTTTGACAGAGTTGTTTGTGTTAAATTCGTAAATCGTGATGATGGTGTTTTCCCGAAATATCACAGATATTATGATATGCATAAAGGTAAAGAAATTGAAATAGTTGATGACCTTAATGTAGATTTGGTTATTAACAGAAGCATTTATTCTTGTGTATCAGATGAATTTATTGAAAAAGTAACAAAAATAAATGATGGAGATAATCTTGTTGAATTGTTCCTTTGTGGAATAGGTACAGATACATCAATTTTAAAAAGTGCACTTGACTTATTTGAAAGAGATATAAAACCTCTGGTTCTTGTAGATTATTGTATTCCTTACGATAACTCTGCAATTACACAACTTAAAGGTACAAAAATTATGTCGCAGATGATTAGTGAAAAATGTATTGTACACAAAGAGTTTAACAAAGCAGAAGATTTACAAGGTATTGCGTGCATTAAATAATTCGGAATTAAAAATAGCAGCGCAGTTCCGAAATTCCACTATCATTATTCACTATTCACTTGAGCATAGCGAATACGGAGGGCATCATGGTAGAATTTGACACGAGAATAAAATTTCTTAAGGGTGTAGGCGAAACAAGAGCTAAACTTTTAGAAAAACTTGGTATTTTTTCCATCGGTGCCCTTTTGCGTTATTACCCAAAAAGATATGAAGACTGGAACACATTAACAAAAATTTCAGATGCTGAAATAAATGAGACAGTATGTTTTAAAGCGACTGTTATTGACAGAGTTTCAGAAGTAAAAATAAATGGAGGTAAAATCCTTACAAAAACAACTATTTCAGATTTTTCAGGGTATTTACCAGTTGTTTTCTTCAATAATAAGTATATTAAAAACTCACTCTTGGAAAATGAAGAATATTTATTTTTTGGAAAAGTGACAAAAGATAAATACGGTAACAGAACTCTGAATGCACCACGATTTGAAAAAGCAGGTGAAAAGCAGAGGTTAAGACCAATTTACAAAGCAAGTGGTACATTAACTTCAAAAAGTATAGAAAAATTAATGGAAACAGCTTTAAAAGAAATAAAAGGAAATATACAGGAAGTTTTACCACAAAATCTTATTTCAAAATATAAACTTTTATCTTTAGAAGAAGCACTGAAAAATATACATTTCCCTGAGAATGAGGAAATGTTAAGACAAGCAAAAAGACGCTTGATTTTTGAAGAACTTTTAATTCTGCAATTAGGACTTCTTTCAAAAAGAGGTTCGGCGGATGTAAAAATAACAAAACCAATTAAAGAAGATAAAAGCGAAGAATTTTACAAAAAATTACCATTTGAACTTACAAATGCCCAAAAAAGAGTTATTGGAGAAGCGGTCAATGATTTAATGAGCGAAAAACCAATGAACAGACTGGTACAAGGTGATGTTGGTTCAGGTAAAACTGCGGTTGCTGCATCAATAATTTACACCGCAGTAAAAAATGGTTTCCAGGCAGCATTTATGACACCGACTGAAGTTCTTGCAAATCAGCACTACAAAACTTTAAAAAATTTTTTCGGTGACGAATTTTCAGTTTCATTACTCACAGGCTCTACAACTGCAAAAAACAAAAGAATTGTAAAAGAACAATTGAAAAGTGGCGAGTGCAATATTGTTGTCGGCACTCATGCTATGATTCAGAATGATGTTAATTTCAAAGATTTAGGCCTTGTTATTACAGACGAACAACACCGTTTTGGTGTTGAGCAGAGAACTGCACTTTCTAAAAAAGGTGAAAATGCCAATGTACTTGTTATGTCGGCAACACCAATTCCAAGAACACTTGCTATGGTGATTTATGGGGATCTAGATGTTTCTGTAATAGATGAATTACCAAAGGGGCGTCAACCGGTAAAAACGTTCAGAGTAAATTCACCTTACCATCCAAGGCTTTATGAATTTTTAAGAAAAACTATGGATAACGGTCAGCAAGGTTATATTGTCTGCCCGTTAGTTGAAGAAAGTGAAAGCGATTTAGTTCCTGCAACTGAATATTATGACTGGTTAAAAGCAAATCAGTTTAAAAATTATACTTTGGGTCTTTTGCATGGGCAAATGAAACCAAAAGAAAAAGACGAAATTATGGCGCGTTTTTATTCTGGCGAAATTCAGCTTCTTATTTCAACGGTTGTTATTGAAGTCGGTGTTGATGTGCCTAATGCAACAGTTATGATTATTGAGAATGCAGAGCGTTTCGGACTTTCTCAACTCCACCAGTTACGAGGAAGAATCGGAAGGGGAAACAAAGAGAGTACCTGCGTACTTCTTTCAGACGCACAAAATGAAGAAGCACTTGAGAGATTCAAGGTGCTTTGTGATACAAATGATGGTTTCCTGATTGCTCAGAAAGACTTAGAACTTCGTGGACCTGGTGACTTTTTTGGTAACAGACAGCATGGTCTTCCTGATATGCACATAGCAAATCTTATGACAGACACAAGAATTCTTTACGAAGCACAGGAAAGAGCAAAAGAAATTTGCAATAAAGACCCGGTGCTCGAATGCGAAGAAAATGCACTTCTTAAAAAAGAAGTTGAAAGACTTTTCAGTAATATAAGTTTGAATTAAACAATCACCAATGAATTTTTGAAAATTCGTTGGTGATTGCAATTTTTAATAGTTTGATAAAATTATCTTTTTTATTGCCTTTTTATTTGGAAAATCGAGAATAAACCAACCATATTTTTTCATTGGCATAAGTTCGTAATCGAAAAATCTTTTAAATATAATTCTGGAGTATCTTTTAGGACTTGAAAATCCGTTGTTACCAGAAAAGAAATTTAAAGTTATGGATTTATCTTGTGGAGAATTCTGAATTGAAGGCAAAATAGCAATTTCCCATTTTTTTAGGGGGTTAAGGTTGAAAAAATCCTGAAGATAAAAATATTCTTCACTTACACCATTTCTCTTGGCAATAGGCACTTTCTGAAGACACGCTTCTTTTCTTGAATTCTGATAAGGCCAACCTGTAAGATTTATTCCTGTATTATTATCTGTATAAATAGTATTATTAATATCTGCACCGCAACGGTTTAAAAGAACTATTTTACTACGGACTTCCTTTAAAGTCGGAACGGAATTTTTGGTATAAAAAATATCTGAATTTTCAATATAAGTTTTATAAAAATAATCAAAAGTTTCTTCTTCTTTTTTCCCAGCTTCTCTTTTAATAGACATAATAATTGTTTCAGTGGGGTTTTCTTTCAAGAAAAGTTCGCAAGATTTAAAAATATCTGAAAATAGTAAGTCTTCTTTTTTATTTCTTGCTTTTTTGCAAGAAAGAAAACTGTGGTTGAGTTTTAATTTTTCTTCGTCAAATTTTAATCTTATATCAAGAAAACGAATACCCATTGAAAGTTGGTCAAAAATATTTTTGTTCTGACATCTACTGAAATGTTTAAATCTTATAAACTGTGTTGCAGAGTTATGAGTACCGACTAAATTAATTTCAGAAATGAGAAAATCATCAGGGATATTTTTCATCCAGTTGTTCATAATAAAAAACCTTTCAATGTATTTTCAATAAACCTATATTAGATTATAACAGAAAGTAGGAAGATTTACAATTATTGCTTTTTATAAAAAATAACTCAAAATTTGTCGTAAAATGACTTTAGACTTATTGACACACTAAAAAAAATAAGATATAATCAAACAGTATATGTATATTAATTAATATTGGAGGAATATCTGGTGGCACAAAAAGAACGAGATATGATTGAAATTGACCTTTTAAAGCTTGTGCTTATCTTGTGGCGAAAGGCATGGGCAATTATTCTTGCAGCAATTGTTATGGGCGGAATTGCGTTTGGCATAACTTATAATTTTATTGCACCTGAATATCAGGCAAGTATAAAGGTTTATGTTAATAATACAAACCAATCAAGTACAACTACACTTACACAGTCAGACCTTAATGTTGCAAAACAACTTGTTGATACTTATATTGTTACACTTAAAAGCCGTACAACATTAAATCAGATTATTGCTGAAGCAGGCCTCGAGTACGATTCTGAGGAATTAAATGCTATGATTACTGCAGCGGCAATTAATTCAACAGAAGTTTTCGAGGTTACTGTTACAAGTGAAGATGCAAAAGAAGCGGCACTTATTGCTAACACTATTGCAGATATTTTACCAAACAGAATTACAGAAATTGTTGAAAACAGTTCAGTTAGAATTGTTGACTACGCAATTATAAATGAAGAACCAGTTTCACCAAGTTATGTAAAGAATGTTGCCATTGGTGTTTTGGCTGGTATAGTTGTTGCAGTTGCACTTATATTTTTACAATTTGTTCTTGATAATAAAATTCACTCTGAAGAATATCTTATTGAGCATTATAAATATCCTATTCTTGCCGTTATTCCTGACCTCAACACAAACTCAAAACAAAAATATTACAAGAAAAAGAAGAATTACTATAATAGTGCAGCTTCTTCAACACAAACTGATTCTACAAGTGGAAAGGCGGAATAAGAAATGGCTAAGAAAAGAAAATCTTATTATACAAAAAGTGAAGCTACCGCTAATGGAATCAGCTTTGCTGCAAAAGAAGCTTACAACCTTTTAAGAACAAACCTTTTCTTCTCATTCTCTGATGATGCAAAGTGCCACGTTATTGGTATTACAAGTACAATTCCATCAGAGGGTAAGAGTTTAACTGCTGCTAATACTGCTATGGCTATGGCAGAAGCTGGTAAAAGAGTTTTACTTATAGACTCAGATATGCGTTTGCCTACTATTCATAAGAAATTAGGATTTAAAGCAGCGCCTGGTCTTTCAAACCTTCTTGTTGGTATGAATGACGTTGAAAAAGCAATTTACAGACTTGAAGATAAAGGGTTTGATGTAATGCCAGCAGGTAATACACCACCAAACCCAACAGAGCTTTTAGGTTCTGCTCGTATGGAAAAACTTTTAAATGGTCTTTCAGCTCACTATGATTATATTATTATTGACTTACCACCTGTAACAATTGTTTCAGATGCACTTGTTTGTTCGAAATATTTGAGTGGTATTGTCTTTGTTGTTCGTGGTGGCAGAGCTACTACTGCGGAACTCGGCGAAGCAATGCGTCAACTTGAATTTGCAAATGTGAAAATTCTTGGCTTTGTTTATAATAGTGCTGAGGGTGCAAAAAAGAGTAGTTATAGTAAAAAGTACTCTTCAAAATATGGTTATGGTAAATATGGAAGATAAAGTGTACTAATAGGTGACGAGAGTTTCTCTCGTCACCTTAATTAAATAAACTTATAAAAATGAACAGATAGAAATAGGGGGAACTGAAATGACAGATTTCCATTCACATATATTGCCAGGAATAGATGATGGTTGTAAAACGACCCAAGAATCTATAAAGGCTCTCAGAATGATGGCGGATTATGGTATAGACAGAGTTGCCGCAACGCCACATTTTTATGCTTCACAGAGTGGTGAAACACCTGATGAATTTTTAGTAAGACGAAATGCGGCAGAACAAAAGCTCCGAGAAGCAATGAAAGATGAAGAAGGTTTACCAGAAGTTTTCTGTGGTGCAGAAGTAAAATATTTCCGTGGTATGAGTGGAGTTGAAGATTTAAAAAAACTCACATATCAGGGAACAAATTTATTACTTGTGGAAATGCCTTTTTCAAAATGGTCAGATAAAGAAATAAAAGAAGTTTTATCTTTAAACGAGAAACTTGATGTTGTTCCTGTTTTTGCTCATATTGAAAGATATTTTTCATACCAGAAAAATTTAGACTGGATTTATGAGTTTAAAGATGAAGGAATTCTTATGCAGATGAATGCAGAATATATTTTAGGTACATTCAGTTCAAGAAGAGCTATGAAACTTATAAATAATCACGCAATAGATTTTTTAGGTTCAGATACTCATAATTTAACAGACAGAAAACCTAATTTAGGTCCTGCAATTTCAAAAGTCGAAAAAAAAGCAGATGATGAAATAATGGAAAGATTTTTAAGATATGAAGAAACTTATGCACCGAGAGGATAAGATAATATGAAGTATGCACTTATAGGTTGTGGAAGAGTTTCAAAAAATCATATTAAAGCGGCGACATTGAATAATTTAGAAATTGTCGCTCTTTGTGATATTATTCCTGAAAAAGCACAGAAGCTTATTGACGATTTTTCATTAAGTGATGTCAAAATTTTTACAGATTATAAGAAAATGATTTTTGAAACAAAACCTGATTTTGTTGCTATTGCAACTGATAGTGGAAGACACGCAGAAATTGCAATTTACTGTGCAGATAATAAAATAAATTTCATTGTCGAAAAGCCGATTGCTATGTCAATTCAGGATGCAGACCGAATTATAGAAATAGTTGAAAAGAATAATGTTACTGCTTGCGTTTCTCATCAGAACAGATTTAATATAGCGGTTCAACATTTACATAAGGCAATAGAAACAGACCGTTTTGGTAAAATTTCTCACGGCTCTATAAATATCCGTTGGCACAGAGGTGATGAATATTATACCGCAGAAAACTGGCGTGGTAAATGGGCGAGTGATGGCGGTACTTTAATGAATCAGTGTATTCACGGAATAGATTTGCTTTCGTGGATGCTTGGTGAAGAAGTAGAAGAAGTTTACGGAATGACAAATAATGCTTTTCACGAATGTATTGAGGGTGAAGATATAGGCGTTGCAGTTATCCGTTTTAAAAATGGTGCAGTTGCTACTGTTGAAGGTACAGTAAACTGTTTTGAAGATTTTGAACAGACTCTGACTATTTTTGGTGAGAATGGTACAGTAAGACTCGGCGGCCACTACGCAAATAAAGTTGATACCTGGAGATTTTCTGACAATCTTCCTGAAGATGATGAAACTTTAGCGGTTGACGAAAAAGCAAAAAATGTTTATGGTAATGGTCACACAAGTCTTTATGCAGATTTTATTGATTCAATTATAAATAACAGAAAACCTTATGTTGACTTATATGTAGGTAAAAGAGTTATAGAAATTGTTCTTGCTATTTACAAAAGTCAGAAAACAGGGTTGCCGGTTAAATTTCCATTAAAAGAATTTGCATCAATTGAAATGCAAGGAATATTTAATAAATAAAGAGATGGTTATGAATTTTTAAAGTTCATAACCATCTCTAATTATGTTCAGAAAATTAAATAATCAGATAACAACAAGAACATCATCAGTATTAACTGTTGTGCCTTTTGTAACAACGATTTCTTTAACAGTACCATCGCAAGGAGCAGTAATATCATTTTCCATTTTCATAGCTTCAAGAACTACGAGAACATCGCCAGCTTTAACAGCCTGACCAACACTTGCTTTTACTGTGAGAATTGAACCTGGCATAGGAGCTTTTACTTGTGTGCCACTTGCTGTTGGAGCAGCAGGTGCAGCTGCTGGGGTTTCTTCAGCTTTTGGTGCTTCTGCAGGTGTAACCGCTGGAGCAGCTACAGGAGCAACAGGAGCTGCCGCTACCATAACAGGAACTTCTGTAATACCTGTAACAATAGCATCTGTTTCAGTTACTTCAACTTCATAATTTTTACCATTTAAAGTTACTACATACTTCATGAGTGTTAATCCTCCAATAATTTAATAGATTTAAAGTAAAGATTTTCAAGCGGAATACCTGTTTTATGAGATGTAATCGCCATAACAGCCGCCGCATCTTGTTCAGAAACATTTATAAGTTCAGGGCTTTTAAGTTTTATTGAGCAAAAGCCGAGCCTTTCAATTGGAATACCTGTTTTGTGAGAAGTGATTGCCATAATAGTTGCAGCATCCTGCTCAGTAAGACCTTCAAGTGTAACATAACCTGTATAAACCGGTTCTGTGTTTTTTGGTTCTTCGGCATTAACAGTGGTATTCTCTTCAGGAGCTTCACCGATAATTGCAACAGAGGTTGCAGGCTCAGATTTTTTCATTTTTGAAGAAATTACTTTCCAGATAATTAAAGCAGCAACAAGAACCGCAAGAATTATATATGCTTTATAATCAGCGAAATTAAATCCTGCAGATAAAAGAAGATTAGTCATTTAAAATCCCCCTTATTCAACAGCCTTAAATTCATAGGTGTATATTTTATCTTTCATTTCTTCTCTGTAATCAAAGAATTTTTCTGCTTGTGCAGGGAATGCAATATATGAAAGTACATCTTCATCAGATTTAGCTTTGTCACCGATTTCTGCTTTTGCTGTTTCAAATGCAGGTTCAAGTGTATCAGCATATCTTCCCTCTACAAGTTCAGCATCACCAAGAATTTGTTTGCGAACTTCTTCATTAACTTCGCCTGGTGCTTTACCATATTCACCTCTAAGGTAAGATTTAACTTCTTTAGAAACGTTTTTGTATCTTTCGCCGGCAAGAACATTGTTTGTTGCCTGAACACCAACCATCTGGCTCATAGGAGTAACAAGTGGTGGGTAACCTAAATCTTCACGAACTCGAGGAGTTTCAAGAAGAACTTCGTCAAACTTGTCCATTTTGCCTTGTGCAGTAAGTTGAGCAACAAGGTTTGAAAGCATACCGCCAGGAACCTGGTAGTTAAGAGCTTTTGTATCAGTTGCAAGAACTGTTGGGTTAAGTTGACCGCTCTTTAAGTATTCAGCTCTGATAGGTTTGAAGAAATCACCGATTTCTTTAAGAACTTCACTATCAAGACCTGTTTCATAACCTAATTCACTGAGTGTGTATTGAAGAGTTTCAGTTGCAGGTTGTGAAGTACCACCTGACATTGAAGAAATTGCAGTATCAACAACATCACAACCAGCTTCAACTGCCTTTAAAAGTGTCATAAATCCAAGACCTGTTGTGCTGTGTGTGTGAAGCACGAGTGGTAAATCTACCGCATCTTTAAGAGCAGAAACTAATTTATAAGCCTCTGCAGGGCTTAAAATACCTGCCATATCTTTAATTGCAATTGTCTGACAACCGATACTCTTCATATTTTTTGCAAGTTCAACATAAGATTCGAGAGTATGAATAGGGCTGATTGTGTAGCAGATAGCACCTGAAGCAATAGCACCATTTTTGATTGTTTCGTCAACTGCAACTTCAATGTTCTTAACGTCGTTGAGTGCATCGAAAATACGGATAATATCAATACCATTTTCAACACTTTTTTTAACGAACATACGAACAACATCATCTGGATAGTGATGATAACCTAAAAGGTTCTGACCTCTTAAAAGCATCTGAAGTTTTGTGTTAGGACAAGCCTTTTTAATTTTTCTGAGTCTTTCCCATGGGTCTTCATTAAGATAACGAAGGCATGAGTCAAAAGTTGCACCGCCCCAGCATTCGAGGGAATAATAACCAGCTTTGTCAAGAGTTTTAAGAATTGGTTCAAATTCGTTGAACTTCATTCTTGTGGCAATGAGTGACTGGTTAGCATCACGGAGCACTGTTTCGGTAAATTGTACCTTTTGCATCGTCATTTCTCCTTTGCATAATATGTAAAATTAAAAATTAAACTATAAATGTGTGAATTGAATAATTAAAATTGACTTCCAAATTCACCCAATATATCATACTATAAAGTCGAAAAATTTACAAGTGTTTTGTTATTTTTTCGACAAACTTTTTAATACAATATATATAGGGGTTAGAGGCTAGGGACTAGGGATTAGAATTTATCTGGAAGATTTAGAGTTAGTTTTGGTTATAACACTGAGTTCTGTTTCCTAGTCCCTTCTTTTGTGTTATTTACAGAAGACGTGCGACCCAATAGTTGTTACTACTGGTCTTGTTCTTATCCATCTATTAGAGGTCTTTGCAGGATTATAATAGTATAAGCATCCGTAACTCGGGTCCCAGCCATTAATTGCATCCTGTGCAGCTTTTCTGGAAGTTGCACTCGGTGAAACTGACCAGTTACTGTCCGTAACAGCAGAAAATGCACCCGCCTGATAAACCACACCAGAAATTGTGTCAGGAAAAGATGATGACTCAACTCTGTTGAGTACAACGGCGCCAACAGCAACCTGACCTGTGTAACTTTCGCCACGAGCTTCTGCTTCAATTACTTTGGCAAGTAACCATATATCAGATGAGCTGTAAGAACCATAAGAGCCACCGCCCGATGATGAATCAAGTCCCATATATAATAATGTTTTACTACCAGCAATTCCATCTGCGGTTATTCCGACTGAAGACTGAAATCGTTTTACTGCTTTCTGAGTTCCACTCCCATAAATTCCGTCAACACTACCATTATAAAAACCTAATTGTTTTAATTTGGTCTGAATTCGTCTTACCTCTTCTCCACGTGAACCTAATTTAGAAAGAGTAGCGACAGATTCGCCACGGGATGTTACTATTATATAATAGGATGCAGAAGTGGTAATTAAAGCTAACGAAAGGACAAATGCACAGAATTTTAAAAAGGTGTTTTTAAAGTTGTTTTTTGACATGATTATCACTCACTTAAAAATATGATTTTTAATAGGTTTTTCACTAAAATGAGTTTTATACATTCTTTCTTCAAAGTTTTGAACAAGAAAATTGTGGTTTGTTTGTAACTTTTACACAATATATAGTAATTTTTTAAAAATCTGAAAAAAATTTAAAAAATTTCAAAAAAAGTTGAAAAAAAGTGTTGACAAACGGGGAGAGATTTGATATTATATGCAAGCACTCAAGAGAGCGAGAGCTCAAAGGGTAGCAAAACGAACCTTGAAAATTAAACAACGATAAAGAAAAACCCTTGAGATTTTTTTGAGCACAACAGTGCAGAAATCCGGACTTCAAAAAGAAGTCAAAGGAAAAAGACAGATACGCAAGTGTATCGAATGAGCGATTAAGCTATAGAAGATTGAAACACTTCATAGAAGTGATTTAATACAATTTTTTAGAGAGTTTGATCCTGGCTCAGGACGAACGCTGGCGGCGTGCCTAACACATGCAAGTCGAACGGAGAGCATATGATCAAGACTTCGGTCAAGAGAGTATGTTTCTTAGTGGCGGACGGGTGAGTAACGCGTGAGCAATCTGCCTTTCAGAGGGGGATAACACTCTGAAAAGAGTGCTAATACCGCATAACGTGCCATGGCGGCATCGCCGAGGTACCAAAGGAGCAATCCGCTGAAAGATGAGCTCGCGTCCAATTAGGTAGTTGGTGGGGTAACGGCCCACCAAGCCGACGATTGGTAGCCGGACTGAGAGGTTGAACGGCCACATTGGGACTGAGACACGGCCCAGACT